>NZ_LZHO01000077.1:0-123331 GCF_001690895.1 Gilliamella sp. Nev5-1
CAATGTTATCGATGACTTTAATCGTAAGGCGTTAGGTATTGATATTGCAGTAAGCTTACTGGCAGGAAGGATTACCCGTTACTTAGATAAACTGGCCGAATATCATGGGTATCCATTAAAAATACGGGTCGATAATGGGCCAGAATTTACAGGAAAAACCTTTACCAACCATGGTATAACCATTGATTATATCCAGCCCAGTAGCCCTTATCAAAATGGCTATATTGAACGATTTAATCGTACCTATCGTACTGAAGTACTCGATTTATATCTTTTTAACAACTTAGCTCAAGCAAGGAGAATAACTGAAGAATGGTTAACAATTTATAACACCGAAAGGCCGCATGAGGCATTAAATAACATGACACCGCTCGAATATAAAACATTAAAACAGGCAGCTTAATTTTCTACGTGAGTTGTGTACTAAGTTTGGGGTATTTACAGGGATAATCTAAACATTCTTTGTATCCCATTGTCTTTCCAATTAACTGACACTCAGAAATTAGAAAAATAGCAACAATATTTATGCTTACTTTTATATACTATAATAAATTTTAAAAAAACACGTTTACAAAATACTAGCGATTTACTTATACTTTCTATCTATTTAATAATAGAAAAGCTCGAATTAAAGTAAATATAAGTTGTAGAAAAGGATTTAGAACGTGCTAAGGAATAGTTGTTTGGTTGCCAGCCATAAATTATTGGTAAAAATAAAAGAAACATTAACTAATTTAAGCGTTTTTCACCTACAAATACTTTTCGACTTTTATTCTAAAACAACAAGATTGTTATCTTTTTCATTAACACCAATATTTATTGGCATTAGCTTGTTATTAACGACTTATGTTAATAGAGCAATCGCCTTAAGTTCAGAAGTTATTTATGTTGCCGAAACTACCAATGTGATTAATGGTACTGCGCCTTATTTAAGTTTCGATGGAGGGAAAACTAAAATATTAGGCGTTGATGATATTTTTTGGATGAGCTATCAAGTTGGTAATCAAACTTTTCGATATACACTCGATAATAATACTTCGTCACAACAGAATCCTATTTTGTTACCTGAATCGATTAAAACGTTTGCCGATATTAATTCGATTATCCCCAAAAATCATCCAATACCCGAGTGGGCAGAAGATAATGGGCAATAAATAGAATTTAATAGCCGTTATGATAGGCAATATTTTTTTGATGATGATGGCGATGAAATTCTGAGTGGTGCCGGTATGGTTTCGCTAAAAATATTTGATGAAGCAGATGATTATGGTAGTGATGATTTGGCCGAGTGGGGAGAGCGCAGTTATAAACGTAATGACCTTATTGATCCTTGTCGTTATAGCTATAGAATGGTTTTACTATCTAGCATTTCTTCAGTTTTGAGTAAGTCTGGTGTGCCATCTAGAAGATCATTTGGAGCAACTGTCACGGAAGATGAGTGGAATGAGGATCCATGGGCATTTGAGGATCGATTGGTTTTACATATTAAGCCTGCTGTTTCCAATCCTTATGCATGTTGGGCATATCCACTTACTCAACCAACCCCACACAGTGAGCATATAGGTAATGAATGGGTAGCGTCCGATTTGTATAGGGAGTCAGGGGCAAAAAAGGATATCAACTTCAAAATATTAATAGCCCTTCAGCTAATTTTCCAACCACGGCAGGCGATTCATTTCCGTTTAATTTAACAATCGCAGGGTCTTTTCCTCATGAACTAAGCTACAGTAAGCAGCCTAAAGATTCAATCTGTACCTGAATTAACCAATGTTAAAAATGTTGAGCTAAATTGGCATCAAGGATACCCTACTGGTAAAGAAGGGTTCTCTAAGGTACAACTTGGAGGAGGAATCATTCCAGAATGGGGCTCTGATGTTTTTAGGCTAGATCGTCATATTTATAGAAAATTTTGGTCGAATAATCGCCATAAGAATGATAACTACTACTTAGTTGATGCTTATGGATTGATATTTTCAGAACCAATAACAGAACAAATTGGCTATGCACTTTGTATTTCACCGTAATCTTTAAACGGCAGCCGCACAGCAACAACAACGAGTGATTTAACACAGATAGAGTAATATTTTGTAGATAGAAAGGTAATATTAAAATGATTTATTTTGGTTTAGGAGCGACGTTATGATATATGTAGTAACAGAAACAACTAATTAATGCGTAAGAGCAACTAACCATAAAATAATTTTTATTTATATCGTAGTGCCAATATGTAATGATAATTCAAATCTAGGATTTAAAGATTTAGCTTGTGATGTATTGTTCAATATTGCATTGTTTAGGCATGGTTACCGCTGTAAAAAACGTTCAGAAAACCTATTGATTTTATTGAGGTTTTTTGGTGGAATTAACCGCCGTGTAGGCGGTTAATTATTGATGCTTCACAATAAAACAGCAGTGGATTTGCTTGTTACGTTTAAAATCAAGCGAAAGCGTTTTATTGGTAATTTCTTGATAGGTAAGTCCTAGATTTTGCATACCACTGCTATCCATCTTAAAACCACGTTTATTATTCGAAAAGAGGATAGTGCCATTAGGTTTTAGCAAGCGTTTTAGATCCGCCATTAATTTTAGGTGATCTCGTTGCACATCAAAGGTATTATTCATACGTTTGGAATTCGAAAATGTTGGCGGATCGATAAAAATTAAGTCGAATTGTTCATCGCATTGAGATAAATAAAGCAAACAGTCAGCCTGAATTAATCGGTGCTTTTTACCTGTTAAACCATTTTGTTTTAAATTACGATCTGCCCATTCTAAATAGGTGCGTGACATATCAACGGTAGTGGTTGATTTAGCACCACCAAGTCCTGCATAAACAGTTGCACTCCCTGTGTAAGCAAATAGATTTAAAAAGTCCTTGCCAGCACTCATTTCACCAATCATTTTGCGTGCTAAGCGATGATCTAAAAACAGTCCTGTATCTAAATAATCGGTAATATTGACCCAAAATTGGGTTTTTTGGCGATTAATGGCGTATTCATGGACTAAAAAATAATCCTGCTTTTGCCCTAATTTTTGGTATTGTTGTTTACCTTTTTGTTTTTCTCGGGTTTTTAATGCTAGTTGATCGGCAGTCAGATTAAGTTCTGACATGGTGGCATTGATAATATCAAATAGCCGTTGCCGTGTTTTTTGTGGATCAATATTTTTAGGGGCGGCGTATTCTTGTATAACTATTTTATCTTTATAGCGATCAATAGCAACATTATATTCGGGTAAATCTGCATCATAAAGTCGATAACATTCAAGTTGTTCTTGAGCTGCCCATTTTTCCAGTTTTTGTTTATTTTTGCGTAACCGATTTGCAAAGTCGGCAGCCGGCACCGTTGGGTTCGTGATAGGTTGTTGAGCATCACGCTTAGCAATGGCATAATTTTTTTGTATACAGTCGAGAGGGCCATTTTTGGCTTTAAATTGTCTATCTGCTCGCATTTGTAAACAATCTAATAGTTGCGGTGCACCACTAAATAGTGATAATCGCCAACCACCAAAGTGTTGTTTAATTTGTCGACCGAGAGCAGTATGTAAAGCAATAAGTGCGGGCTCGCTTTCTAGCCGCTCGCCATAAGGTGGATTACTGATAATCATACCTGTTGTTTGCATTGGTAATGGATTAGTAAGTTGTGTTACATCTTGTAAAGCAAAGGTAATTAAATCGCCCACACCGGCTTGGATAGCATTTTGTTTGGCTCGCTCAAGTACGGTAGGATTATTATCGTAACCAATAAAAGGAATATTGGGTTTACAGGCATTATGTTTTGCTGAAAATAATAACTCATTCCATAGCGTTGGATTAAATCCTTTCCATGCAAAAAATCCCCATTGTTTGCGTTGTAATCCTGGTGGGATTTTTGACGCCATCATAGCGGTTTCAATCAGTAGCGTGCCTGAGCCACACATGGGGTCAAGCAACGGTTCATCACTCAGCCAACCTGAACGCATAATAATGGCGGCAGCAAGGGTTTCTTTTAATGGTGCTTGCCCTGTTTGCTGACGATAACCACGTTCATGTAAGCTATTGCCACTTAAATCTAAAGATAAGGTGACTCGGTTTTTATTTAAATACGCATGAAGTCGAATATCTGGATCTTGTTTAGCAACATTGGGGCGTTCGTTAGTATGGCGTAAAAAGTGATCAACAATGGCATCTTTGATCTTAAGTGCGCCATATTGACTATTGCGAATAAATTCGTTAACACCAACAAAGTTGATCACAAAAGCGTTATCGGCCGCAAAAATATCTGTCCATTTAATATTAAATACACAAGAATAGAGATCTAAATCACTATAAATATCAAATTCAGCTATTGGCAACAAAATGCGTGAGGCTAAACGGGACCATAATAATGATTGATATAATGTTTTTTCATCAGCATCAAAATAAACTCCACCTTGGGTAATTTTACAGTTGGGTGAGCCTATTTGTTCTAACTCTTTTTTTAATAACTCTTCAAGCCCACGAGATGTGCTGGCAAATAGCGTTTTCATGTATAATCCACTTTACAATAAAATTGCAAGCATTATACCGACTAATTGCAATAGTGGGAAATAAAGGCAACGCTTATATCTATTTTTTGTTAATCAAAATTTATAACAATTAAGTTGAAAAGAATAAATACTTTTTTGAGTATTAATAATTGTGCTACAACCTAATTAACTGATAACATGAGATATTAAAATAGGTGGAAATTAATTTTTTATAAAAGAGAAAAATGAAAATTCAACAAATTGCTTTTTTAATCGCATTCGCTTCTGGTAGCGTTTTTGCCAGCAATAATGTAACACTCAATAAAGTAACCCTGTTTTTGCAAGGAGCTGAATTGCAAGGGCAGTCAACGGTGTCGTTAACTAAAGGTGAAAGCGAAATTACATTAACTGGAATTGCTGATGGTGTTAGAGCTAATTCAATTAATGTGGGATTTGGTAAAAATGCTAATGTGAAAGTACTCTCAACGTCATTAAATGAAGATTATTCTAACAATGATAAACAAAATGACGAAATTAAGCCTTTACTTGAAGAGTTACAGCAATTACATGAAAAACGTGATACGGCTGATATTCAATTAAAAGCCATATCTGAACAAGTTACTCTTTTACAAGGAAATCGTTTAGATTTATTAGTAAAAAGTGACAATGATAGTTTAAGTGGAATGAAAAATACCTTAGATTTCATTAAAACCAATTTAATCGCAACACTAAATGAACAAAATAAACGACAAAAAGAGGTTGATCAGATAGATGCCCAAATAAGGCAATGTCAAGATAAAATTGATAAACGCAAAGCATTAACAAACAGTCCTAACAGTGCAATTATCGTCAAGGTTTATTCTGACAAAGAGATGACATTACCAGTTACTTTATCTTATGTCACCAATAAAGCTGGTTGGGTTCCAGTTTATGATGTGCGTGTTGCTGATATCAACTCCCCGTTACAATTAACTTATAAAGCAGATATTTATCAAAATAGTGGCTTGAATTGGCAGAATATCGATTTTAGTTTATCGACTTCTAATCCAAGTGACGGAATAACGGCGCCTGATTTATTGCCTTGGCATATTGATATCTATTCTGAAAAAGGTGGCTTCTTTTTTTCTAAACATGATGATATAAGTGCAAAAGTATCAAGATCCGTTCGCCCTGATGATAATGCATTAACCAATACTTTAGGTATTAACACGCGCTTTGAGGTTAAATTGCCCTATACCATTAAATCGAATACCCAAAGTAATATCCTTACGTTACAGAACAAAGAAGTTGAAGCAAAATATCATTACATTGCCATTCCTAAATTAGATAGTAGCGTGTACTTACAAGCACAAATTACTGATTGGGATAAATTAGACCTTTTGCCTGGAAAATCGACAGTATTTTTTGATGGCAATTATATTGGTGAGAGTTTTATTACTACTAAAGATTTAAAAGAAACATTGGATATCTCTTTAGGAAAAGATAAAAACATTTTTATATCGCGTAATCGTAATATTAATGAAACATCAAAACCTTCGTTATTTGGTAATGATATTTCACAAAAATATGCTTATACCATTGATGTAAAAAATACCAAATCGCTACCTATTGATATTGTTGTTTATGATCAGCTACCCAATATTATCAATAAGGCAGTCGTCCTTAATGAGGCCAAATATGATAATGCAAACTATAATAAAGAAACCGGTCAATTAATGTGGCAGTTTAAGTTGAATCCAAATGAAAATAAAAATCTTAGTTTAAGCTTTAAACTGACTTATCCAAAAGATAAAGTTAACGATATAATTGGATTATAAATGAGTAAATCACAGAAAATACAGTATGTTAAACGAATGGTTAAACCAATTTACACAAGACAATCAAATTAGTTTGCTAGATGTTCATTTGGCAGCATTTTTAACGAATAAAGCAAAGTTAAATGACGATATTACAATTAAACGATTCAGTTTTTTAGTGATAACGCTAAGTAAAGAGGTAAGATCTGGTCATGTTTGCTTAGATCTTCGTTATTTAAAACAATCAACGATAGAAGCGCAGCTTTGGTTAGCCTTAGGCTCACCAAACGAGCAAGATTGGAAAAACGCACTTGAACAAGCACAAAATAGTCGAGTTGTGAGTGATGGAACAAATTTATCTCCGCTTATCCTTATTGAAAATAAACTCTATTTTCAAAGGATGTGGTTGGACGAGAAAAATGTTGCTCAATATTTCAATCACACAATCCTTAATAAAGAGTCACATTGCGATGTTGATTTAAATACTATACTTAATCAGCTTTTTACCGATAATCACGCTGAAATTGATTGGCAAAAAGTGGCGGTTGCTGCGGCATTAACGCGTAAAGTCGCGATTATTTCGGGCGGGCCTGGTACAGGTAAAACAACCACTGTCGCTAAAATTTTAGCCGGAATTTTGTTAACTACGCCCAATGCGCGAATTATTACGGCGGCTCCGACAGGGAAAGCCGCATCAAGGTTAACCGAATCATTGAGTCAAACAATTGAGCAACTCGCTTTTGCTTCACTAAATATAAAGGCAGAAGCGATCACTTTACACCGTTTATTAGGCGCAAAAGCAGATAATCGTTCATTCAAGCATGATAAAAATAATCCGTTGCATGTTGATGTATTAGTCATTGATGAAGCCTCAATGGTTGATTTAAATATGATGGCAAGAGTCATTGAAGCCTTACCCGCTTCTGCACGTTTAATTTTGTTGGGTGATAAAGATCAGCTCTCATCGGTTGAAGCTGGTTCGGTATTTGGTGATCTTTGTACCTTTATTACGCATGGTTATAGCGAGTCACGAGCAAAAGAGCTAAGCCAATTAACTGGCTATGTTGTGCCTGCTTGCGAGCAAACAGCAACAATCACGGACAGTATTTGCCTATTACAAAAAAGTTATCGTTTTAACGAATCGTCTGGTATTGGATTGTTGGCTAATGCAGTTAAAGAGGGGCGCTCAACTGTCGTGAAAAAATTATTAACCGATGAGTCATTAAGTGATATCCAATATCATGCACTTTCATCCCAACAAGATTATGAAGATGTTTTACATGATAGTATTAATCACTATAAACATTATTTAAATGTTATTAAGCAATATGGCACTAATGATATTGCGGCAGTTTTAGCTAAATTTGCCGAATATCGCTTACTTTGTGCTGTAAGAGAAGGACATTTTGGCGTAGAGGGTTTAAACAAGCAAATTGAATTGCTATTAGCCAAAAATAAATTGATTCGCTTGCAAAATAAAGAGGCTTGGTACGTTGGTCGGCCAATTATGATTTTACGCAATAGTACTTCATTAGGGCTGTACAATGGTGATATTGGCATTACATTAATGGCTGAAAAGAATAGCTCAAAATTACGTGTGTATTTCCCGTTTGCTGATGGATCTATTAAAGGATTTTCGCCATTTCGATTACCTGAGCATGAAACAGCTTACGCTATGACAATCCATAAATCGCAAGGTTCAGAATTCGATGATGTGAATATTATCTTACCAACTAGTTATTCACCGTTGCTTAACCGTTCTTTGCTTTATACAGCGATTACTCGCGCTAGAAAAAACGTGTCAATTTATGCTACTGAACCAATTTTATTGCAAGCAATTAAATCACAAACACCAAGGCATAGTGGTTTAGTTAGTTTGTTGCAGAATAATGGTTGAATGGATTTTCTAAATGCACTAACACAGATGATTTTTTATAAAATGATAAATAAATCAATGGATAATCACTAAAACAGGGCGATAAGCCCTGTAATAATTAACTTAATGAATTATCTTAGCTAAAAAGTCTTTAGCACGATCTGATTGTGGATTAGTAAAGAACTGCTCTTTTGAGGTATCTTCAATAATTTCACCTGCATCCATAAAGATAACCCGATGAGCCACTTTACGCGCAAAGCCCATTTCGTGCGTAACAACCATCATGGTCATGCCTTCATAAGCAAGCTCAACCATTACATCTAATACTTCATTCACCATTTCAGGATCAAGTGCTGAGGTTGGTTCGTCAAACAGCATGACAATAGGATCCATACATAACGCGCGAGCAATGGCAACACGTTGCTGTTGACCGCCAGAAAGTTGTGCGGGGTATTTATCGGCATGAGCAAGTAAACCAACGCGCTCTAACAAGTTAAGCGCTTTTTCGCGAGCTTCTTCGTCTGTTCGACCTAACACTTTAATTTGCGCAAGGGTGAGGTTTTTTAAAATAGTTAAATGTGGGAATAGTTCAAAATGTTGAAATACCATACCCACTTTAGAACGTAACTTTGCTAAGTTAGTTGCTTTACTTGTAACTTCGGTTCCATCAATAATAATTTTGCCTTTTTGTACAGGCTCTAAACAATTTACGGTTTTTATCAAAGTTGATTTTCCTGAACCCGAAGGACCGCAAACCACCACAACCTCGCCTTTACCAACTCGAGTTGTGCAGTTTTTTAATACCTGAAATTGTCCATACCATTTTGATATATTTTCTAAGGAGATCATCGAGTAATCCTTTTCTTAAAATAATTAACTAGACGTGAAACGGTGAAGCAAATAACAAAATAAACTGCTCCTGTAAATAATACCATCTCAACGATTAAACCATCTCTATTACCCACAATATTAACCGCACGATAGAAGAAATCAGCTAAATTTAAGGTGTAAATAAGCGTCGTATCTTGGAATAAGATAATACCTTGTGTTAATAATAATGGTGTCATAATACGAAATGCTTGTGGTAAAACCACCATTCGTAATGCCTGACCTTTAGTCATACCGAGTGCTAGTGATGCACTGATTTGACCTTTAGATACACTTTGAATACCAGCTCGAATAATTTCCGAATAGTAAGCCGCTTCAAACAAAGCAAAAGCGATTAATGCCGACACAAAACGTATATCTGTTGTGGGTGGAAGATTTAAAATCTTTTCTAATAGTTGAGGCACTAGCAAATAAAACCAGAGCAAAACCATCATTAATGGAATTGAACGGAATATATTTACATAGCATGAAGCAAACCAATGTAGTACTTTAATTGATGAAAGTCGCATAATGGCAAGTAGCGTTCCCCAAACGATACCAAAAATTACAGCGGTAATGGTTATCTCTAAGGTTAATAGCATACCACGCATGATATAAGGTAAATTAGGCAGGATTTGACCCCATTCTAAATCGATCATGATTTACCTCCTAATACGCCAGGAAGTCGCACTTTTTTCTCAATATATTGCATGGCAAACATGATAGCGACATTGATAATTACATATCCAAATGTAATAGCAATGAATGATTCATAAGGTTGGCCTGCATGTTCAAGCAATTGGTTTGCTTGTTTGGTTAATTCGACATAACCAACAGTTGAGGCAACAGCCGAGTTTTTAACCATATTTAATATTTCAGATGTTAACGGTGGTAACACACGTCGATAAGCGTTTGGCAATAAAATATATAAATAGGTTTGTTTCAGAGTTAATCCTAATGCAATTCCTGCGCTTTTCTGACCAGCAGGGATTGATTGAATAGCAGCTCTCACTTGTTCACAAATACGTGCACCTGTGAATAATCCTAATCCTATGGTTGACATTAATAAAGTAAATATCATAGGGTCAAGATTATATAACCAGTCACGGATAGATTCTGGTACCAGTGCTGGTACAACTTCAATCCAAAAGAATAAGTGAATGATTAACGGGATATTCCTAAAAACCTCAACATAACATGTACCTAAGCCAGATAAAAAGCGGTTAGGTAATGTTCTCAGCACACCAAATAGCGAACCAACCAAAAAGGCAACCGTTCCTGATGTAATAACTAGCAATATGGTCATTTGGAAACCTAACCACAACCAGCCTAGATACGTTGTATCCCCAAATGGTGCTGGTTGAAGAAAAATTCCCCAATTCCAACTTGTTGTCATAAATACTCCAACATGTAAAAAAATTGTAAATAGTACTAAATAAGATGATGGACGCAGTTGCCTACGTCCTTATGGGAAAATATCTGCGTATTAATCTAATGCTTTATCATTAGGATGAGCGAAAAGTTCTTTCATCTCAGAAGACATATCAAAGTTCATATTTAACCCTTTTGGTGGAATAGGTTGTTTAAACCAGCGGTTGTATGACTTTTCGGCGACACCTGATGTTTGCGCTTCTGAAATAGTTTTATCGACTAAAGCTTTAAATTGTGGGTCTTGTTTACGCAACATACAACCATAGGCTTCATAAGATAATGGTGTACCTACAATTTCCCATTGTTCAGGTTTTTTTGCTTTCGAGCGCTCACCAGCTAATAATGCATCATCAATAAGAAATGCTGCTGCTCGTCCACTTTCAAGTGTGCGAAATGCATCACCATGATCTTTGGTCGCAATAATACGAATATTTAACCCTTTTTCAGTATTGATTTTGTTGAGCATAACTTCGGATGTTGTACCTGAAGTTACGACCACATTTTTACCTTTCAGATCGTCAATATCTTTAATATTGCTACTAGTTTTAACTAAAAAGCGAGTACCAACAATAAAGATCGTATTTGAAAAATCAACTTGTTGTTGACGAGAAAGATTATTGGTTGTTGAACCACATTCAAAATCGTAAGAACCGTTTTGTAACAGTGGAATACGGTTTTGAGAAGTCAGCGGTAAGTATTTAACTTGCAAGTTAGGCATGTTTAACTCTTTTTTTACCGCATTAATAATAAGATCTGAGTAATCTTGAGAATAACCCACAACTTTTTGGTTATCACCATAATATGAGAACGGGACTGATGATTCTCTATGTCCTACGACAATCACACCATTTTCTTTTACTTTAGCTAGTGTACCAGTTAATTCATCGGCAAATGCGGCACTATTCACTAGACCTAACATTGCAAATGATAACACGAGTTTGGTTAATTTTGTCTTTTTGTTCATACTCATCTCCTACGGTTTATTTTGTATCATATTAAATAATTTTAACATTTTTACAAAGGGCATATATTATAACTTATTTTTTAGCATAAAAGTACTTTTTACTGTTTATTTGTCTATCATTGGAGCTAGATGTAAGTAATTAACACAATATTAGATTGTTGGTTACATCAAGATTTATTAAAACCAATTATATTTAAGCAATAATTATGCCAGTATTGTAAATTATGAACGTCGTTTTATAAAAAGTGAGATAAATATTAATATCATAATTACAAAATAGGGTAGATTGCCCCATTTTGCATAAGGTGTTAAACCTATTGTGGGCGATACAGATGCTGATAAAACACCTGTTTCAAATTGTGGTAATTGCTTAACGAGATTACCGTGCTCATCAATAATTGCCGTAATTCCCGTATTGGTACTGCGAATTAAAGGTCTGCCAAATTCCAACGCCCTTGCTTGTGCCATCTGTAAATGTTGTTTAGGACCAATGCTATCGCCAAACCAAGCATCATTTGAAACAGTAAGTAAAAAATCGGTATCAGAGGCAAAGTTTTGATGGATTAAATTCGACAAAATCACTTCATAACAAATAGCGGGTGTAAATTTAAAGCCTTTTATGTGTAATTGAGGTTGTATTGTTTCGCCAGGTTTCATTGATGACATTGGAATATCGAGAATGGCAGCAATCGGTTCAAGTATTGACTCTAGCGGTGTAAACTCGCCAAAAGGCACCAAATGATGTTTTCTATAACGATTGGTTGTTGGGTATTGATAAGGTTCTTTTTCACCGAGCACTAACAGGGTATTATAGATATCTCCATTGGACTGATATCCTTCTTCACCAAAACGATAATCAAGAATGCCCACGGCAATTTCAGCATCATGAGCTCTAGCTTCGTTGTCTAAATATTGCAAAAAAGTTTGCTGATTGATTTCATAATCGGTGATACTGGCTTCTGACCAGATGATTATTTCATTTTTATTTAAATTGTCTAAGGTTAGTTTAGTATAGGTTTGTAACGTGTTATTGAGCTGTTCTTTTGTCCAACGGATTGACTGCGAGATATTTCCTTGAATTAACGCAAAATGAGCCGAACGCGTCTTGTCTACAGTAGTCCAATTAATATTGCCGAATGAAATTGGTGCAATAAAGATCGCAAACAGTGCAATAATCGCACCAACTGCGTGCTTTCGGGATGTTTTGATGGTTATTGACTTAATACTATAAATAAATAACCCACACAAAATAGTAAGCAATAAAGTAACACAATCTATTCCCCCTATAGGGAAATAGGCTCGCAGTGGGCTATCAAGTTGACTATAACCGAGCTGTAACCAAGCAAATCCAGTCAATATATAACCACGCAAAAACTCAGTTATTTGCCAAAGCATTGGTGCTGCAAGTACTAGTTGCTTAAATGAAAATTGTCCAGCAAAATGATTTACCATTCTTAATAGAAAAGCAAAAAGCATAGGATAAAGCGATAAATACAGGATTAAAAAGCCTAAAATAATAATGGCAACGGGTAGAGGCAATTCTCCATATTGTTTTATGCTGATATAAACCCAATGCACGCCAGATGTAAAATAGCCGACACCCCAAGTTAATCCCAATAGCATGGCTTGTTTTTTAGATTTATCAGCAATAAGCCATAAAAAACCCGCAAACGAGACAAAAGCTAACGGCCAAATATGAAAAGGTGCATAACTAAAAACGGCTATTGCACCAAGAAATATACTTAATAATATCTGTTTAAGCATTTTCAGGTAACTCTAAATTGGGCACGGTTGCACCATCAGGAATGGTGACATGTAATTGAATGATTCGTCGTCTGTCTGCAATGGCGACTTTAAATTGATAACCATCAATGGTAATGCTCTCACCACGTAAAGGTAATCGACCAAAATGTTGCATGACCAGCCCCCCAATGGTGTCCATTTCTTCATCACTAAAATGAGTTGCAAAAATATCATTAAAATCTTCAACGGGAGTTAGTGCTCGCACTGTGTAGACTGAGGTTGTTAAACGGCGAATATCACGATCTTCAACCTCATCATATTCATCTTCAATATCGCCTACGATAAGCTCTAAAATATCTTCAATTGTCACAAGGCCAGAAACACCGCCAAACTCATCTATTGCCATCGCCATATGATAGCGTTGCATCCGAAATTCTTTTAACATATGATCAACGCGTTTGCTTTCGGGAACAACTACGGTTGGTCTAAGAATTTTTTTGAGATCAAAATTATCAACACCTTGGCGAATAAAAATCAAAAGATCTTTAGCTAATAAAATGCCTTCTATGTGATCTCTATCTTCACTAATAACAGGATAACGGGAGTGCCCATGTTCAGAAATAATATCTAAACATTCATCGAGGGTATAATTGTCTTTAATTGTGATAATTTGTGAACGGGGTATCATAATATCACGAATGCGCTGTTCGGCTATATCCATAACACCTTCAATCATATCGAGCGTGTCGGGATCGATAAGTTCGTTTTCTTCCGCTTCACGAATCACTTCAATCAGTTCTTCTTTATCTTTGGGTTCCGAATTAAACAACTGACTTAACCATAATGTAAACCCTTTTTTAGGTCTCCGGTGATTATCATCACTCATTTGCTCTTTTCCTTTCTTACTTTGTTATTAATTTAAATTATTTTATATATTTTGTTTAGTTAGCTAAATTGTCATTGAATTACTAAACTGCCCATTGAGTATTTTTATTCATCAACGGGTTGATAAGGATCTTCAAATCCTAACTGCTGCATGATATCAATTTCGATATTTTCCATTTCTTCGGCTTCTTCGTCAAGAATATGATCATAACCCAGCAAATGTAAACAACCATGCACAATCATATGCGCCCAGTGTGAGGTTAGTGATTTATGTTGTTGTACAGCTTCAGTTTCCACAACTTGCTTACAAATAATGAGGTCGCCCAATAAAGGAACCTCAATCTCAACGGGAGATTCAAACGGAAAAGATAAAACATTAGTTGGTTTATCTTTATGGCGATAAGTATAATTTAACTGCTGGCTTTCTTGTTCATCAACAATACGGATAGTCAGCTCGGCGTTATCCATAAACTGAGGTAAAATAACGTCTAACCATTGCAAAATTTGTGCTTCGCTGGGTAAATTCTGTTGCTCTTTTGTAGCAATTTGTAAATCTAAAATAATGGCGCTCATCTTATTTTGTTTACCTTATGTTATTATTCACGGTGATAAGGATGATTAGCGGTTAGGCTCCAAGCGCGGTAGAGGCTTTCAGCCACAATAACACGCACTAAAGGGTGGGGAAGTGTCAAGGGCGACAGTGACCAACTCTGTTCTGCCGCTGCTTTGCAAGCTGGGGACAAACCTTCTGGCCCACCAATTAATAAACTCACATCACGCCCATCAATTTTCCAGCGTTCTAACTGCTCGGCTAAATGGTGCGTGGTATAAGGCTTACCTGGAATATCAAGCGTTACAATACGATTGCTTTTACCGCAAGCACCTAGCATTGCCTCGCCTTCTTTATCTAAAATTCGGACAATATCTGCATTTTTGGTGCGCTTGCCTGCGGGGATTTCAATAAGTTCTAAAGGCATATCTTTAGGGAATCGTGACTGATAATCACCAAAAGCAGTGGTAACCCAGTTTGGCATTTTATTGCCAACAGCAATAAGCTGTATTTTCACGTAATTAACTCCAAAGTTTCTCAAGTTCGTAAAGCTGGCGGCTTTCTTCTTGCATGATATGTACAATCACTGAATCCATATCAACTACAACCCAATCTGCATCACTTTTTCCTTCACTGCCTAATACCAAATGGCCTTGTTTTTTTGCTTCATCAAGCAAATGGTTGGCGATAGACGAAACATGACGGTTAGACGTCCCCGTACAAATAATCATATAATCAGTAATGCTTGATTTACCACGGACATCAAGGGTAACAATATCTTTACCTTTTAAATCATCAATTTTATCAATAATAAAATCTTGTAACGACTGTTGCAAAATAATCTCTCTTATTAAAAAATAAAGCGTCATTATAACATATATTATTAAAAATAACGGTGATGATAAAATTTGGCGAGAAATAGTTTGTCAAACAGTTTCAGATAATCTATGCATTTCAGTAAAAAGTTCGCAACCTAGTCTACACATAAAAACACTATTGTCTTCTCTACAAAAGCAGACATTCTTACGCTAAAAAATTATTCAGAAAAACAATTGATTTTATTAGTTTTTTATTTTATAAAAAATAATTCCTTTTTTACCCCAAAAGACTCATGCTATGCCTTGCTTGGTGTTAGCATCTGCCCCCAACAGTTTGAGGTACTATTTTGTCTGGGGAAAATTAGCGACAATGGCGACGCAAATTCTTATGAAAAAAATTTGAACATCTGATCATTGCTTTACATATCATCATATACCCCATCTATTATATTATTGATATGTTTTTCTGGGTGCTTAATAAATTCTTTCCAAGAACAAATTTTAGCAAATATTTGGTGCTCAGGATCGATATAGCAAATTGCTTTTTCTGCTGGAGACCAAACAATGTATAGCTCATAACCGTCAACTTCTTCTATCAAAGAAATTAGTTTTTTCCTTTTCCATTTCATCTCCAGCAAATCGATAAAATTATAAAAAGTAATGTATTTTGAATAACAATCTTTTCCTGAAAAATGAATTTTACCTGGCGATGTTTTAAGATATGTCAACATATCCGCAGGCATTTTATAGCTTTTTAGGCGCTTTAGTTTTTCTTGCTCATTATGCCATTCAATTGGCTCTAATGATTTTAGCAATTGCATCAAATTTGTATTTTTATTCGTTGCAGCAAGAGAATATGGGCGATCACCATATTTATCAGTAATGGTAATATCGGCTCCACATTTTATAAGATATTCGGCAAGTTCGGTGTGATCGTGTCTGACCGCTTCTATCAACGGTGTTGGAGAATAAGGGAAAACCGTATCGGGTTGGTGATAATTAACATCGGCTCCCATTTCTACCCACATTTTTGTTTCTTCTATGTTTCCATCTGATGCGCTGGACCTAAGCGCAGCACCGCCATATTGTTTTACCGTTACTCCGTATTGCTCAAATAGCGCTATATTTTCATAATTTTTCCCGTAATGAATGCGGATTAATATTTCCGAATATTTTTTTAGGGGAAGAAAATCAAGCGCATTATTTTTTAGCAAAAGATCTGTAATTTTACCATCGCTATATTGTGCTGCCTTTTCGATAATGGTAAAACGACCAACATCCAAAGACACTTTATTTTCTAATAACCACTTAAAAACAGTAAAATTATTTGTGACAACAGCAAGCTCCAAAGGTGTTATATCTGTATATTCACCAAGGTGGATTTTTTCATTTATATCCCAGTTGGCATCATATAAACTTTGCATTTTTTCGATATTTGTTTCATATATGGCAACAGCTGGTTCAGGCATCGTTTCAAAGTTGCCAATGTGTTTTATGTTGTACATTTATAATCCTGTTTCATATTGTAAAAATACTTATTATTATATATATAATTTCTGAATTTAGCTAAATTAAAACAGTAAATTAAACAAAACATTCTATTTTTTACTGTACTTTTAGAACACATTATAGTGCCAGATTTTTTAAGGAATTTTCCCAAATGAATAATAACAAACTTAATGAAATTAACCATTATTTATCGGATCCAATCAACTTTGATTTTTTAAAAGCATTAAATGCAGACCAAGCATTAGATCTAAGAGATGAACCTGAGTTTGATAATCAATGGGTGAATAGCTTTAATACCTTAAACAAAAAAAGTTTTAAAAAGGAAGAAATCGAACTTATTAATATATTAAGAGAAAAAGCATTCAAACTGTCTTTTCAACTAATTAATCATTTTGAAATTGCGTCTCAAATATCTGACGATATAGAAATAATAGCGAAAAGTTTTCTTGCTCAAGAATATAATAACTGGGCAGTTACGCACTTATGGTCGGCTTATAAAAACAAAAAATTTCCAGTATAAATAGCCCAACGCATAGCAAAATAAACAAAAAAAGGATAACAGGTATATTTTTATGGACAAGAAACAATTAATTATTGATGAACAAAAATACCCAATTAACGCTAAAGATTGCTTGCTATCGCTTGATGAAAAAAGAAAAATTACTTTCCTTAGTTTAGGAGAATCAGCTTAGAAGAATTCAATCACTTTTGGGACGTAACATTTCCATTTAACCACTTAACCCCAATGCCCCATCCTTTTGTTCTGTTATAGAAAAAACGAATTTAGACTTTAATGCCCCAAAAAACTCGTTATTTTTTAACAACAAACTCACCGATACCGCATTAATTTTTTTCGGGAAACAAGCAAGCGCCATTGTTCCAGTGAATATTTTTATAAGATTCTGGAAAGACTTTTTCTACCCTAGTGATGAAACAAGCATTCTTTTAATTAACAATAAAAATAAAACTATTTTTCTTATGAAGGCACCTCTTTTTACGCAGAGATCTTAAATGGATAAAAGGCCGAAAAAGGTTGAATTACGGCAAATAGCACCTTACCAGTTGGTAGCATATTCTGGGGCTGAGTAAGTATGGCGTTAGGTTTGTTGGGTAAAAATCGGTGATTTTTATAAAAAAACAAAAAAATAAAAACTTAAATAAAATCAATGATTTTTCTGACTTATTTTTAAGTGCAAGAATGCCTCATTTTTCACGCTCTTTCGCGTTTATGATTTTTATTCAGAATTATTTAATAACATAATGATTTTATTTGTATTAATTCAAAAAGTTTGCATATGTTTTAATCTATTTAATCAAATCGTGGTTAATTATTAGGAATCTTCTTGAATAAGTCTTTAAAATTTGATAGTTTACAGGAAAGATTTTTAACATTAAAAACACTAAAAAGAAGGTAATTGTTATGACTATTAAAGTAGGTATTAATGGTTTCGGCCGTATCGGTCGTATTGTTTTCCGTGCTGCTCAAAAACGTTCAGACATCGAAATTGTTGCTATCAATGACTTATTAGATGTTGAATATATGGCTTACATGCTTAAATATGATTCAACTCATGGTCGTTTTGATGGTACTGTTGAAGTTAAAGACGGTAAATTAGTGGTTAACGGTAAAACAATCCGTGTTACTGCAGAACGTGATCCTGCAAACTTAAAATGGGACGAAGTAGGTGTTGATGTTGTTGCTGAAGCAACTGGTTTATTCTTAACTGACGAAACTGCTCGCAAACATATCCAAGCTGGTGCCAAGAAAGTTGTTTTAACTGGTCCTTCAAAAGACAACACGCCAATGTTCGTTATTGGTGTTAATGATAAAGAATATGCTGGTCAAGATATCGTTTCTAATGCGTCATGTACGACTAACTGTTTAGCCCCTTTAGCTAAAGTTATTAACGATAACTTTGGTATTGTTGAAGCATTAATGACAACCGTTCATGCAACAACCGCAACTCAAAAAACAGTTGATGGTCCATCTCATAAAGATTGGCGTGGTGGTCGTGGTGCGGCTCAAAACATCATCCCTTCATCAACTGGCGCGGCTAAAGCGGTAGGTAAAGTTATCCCTGAGTTAAACGGTAAATTAACAGGTATGGCTTTCCGCGTTCCAACACCAGACGTTTCTGTTGTTGATTTAACTGCTCGTTTAGAAAAACCAGCTAAATACGAAGATATTTGTAAAGCAATCAAAGCAGCTGCTGAAGGCCCAATGAAAGGTGTGCTTGGTTATACTGAAGATGACGTTGTATCTACCGATTTCTTAGGTGAAGTTTGTACATCTGTATTTGATGCTAAAGCGGGTATCCAATTAAGCGATAACTTCGTTAAATTAGTATCTTGGTATGATAATGAAGTTGGTTATTCAAACAAAGTATTAGATTTAATTGCTGTTGTTTCTAAATAATTAGTATTTATTGGTTGAAAAGCGACTTTGAGGTCGCTTTTTTTATGCTAAATTTTGAGTAATTTTAGGTTTACTTGGGATAAAAAACGCCCACCTTAAGGTGAGCGTTTTGCTAGTATGGAAATAAATTAGTTAGATAAACTAAATAACAACAACTTCAGCTGCTGCTGGTCCACGAGGGCTATCTTGGATCGCAAATTCAACTTGTTGCCCTTCAGCTAAGGTTTTAAAGCCATCACCTGAAATAGCAGAAAAATGAACGAATACATCTTTGCTTCCATCCGCAGGAGTTATAAAACCAAAACCCTTACTTTCGTTAAACCATTTTACTTGGCCTGTTTTTTTATTCATTTACTAGACATCCTAACAATAATTAATAATTAGCCTTTTAGGCTCGTATGGGCTTTAACACTGTATTAATTATGTAACTCAACACCATGATAAAGCTATCAAAATTACATTATTAAAGTTAATTGATTTCATAATTTCAACGTTGTTGTTTACCCAGTGCTATTACCGCATAAATTATAATCAAAAGCAAGATGTTAATAATAATTTTTTTTCTTAGAATATAGTTTTTTCTTAAATTTTTAGATAATTACCTAGAAATTGATAAAAGACAAATTATTGCATGATTCAAGTGCTGAAATTACTTCAAAAGTTGGCGTATTATAAAATAAAAAAGCCATAAAATATTATTTTATGGCTTTGGATTAACAGTGACTTTTTTGTTATTCAATTTTATTTGTTTTTTGCTCGTTCAAATGACTCAAGTATTTCTTTACGAGCTGCATCGGCATTGTCCCAACCGTCAACTTTTACCCATTTACCTTTTTCTAACGCTTTGTATTGCTCAAAAAAGTGTTTAATTTGTGATTTAAGTAGTTCAGGTAAATCATCAACATCTTTAATGTGATCATATTCTTTTGACAGTTTAGTGTGAGGTACAGCAACAAGTTTTGCATCTTGACCAGCTTCGTCTGTCATTTTTAATACACCAACAGGGCGACAACGAATCACTGAGCCTGGTTGTAATGGATATGGCGTTGGGACTAAAACATCAACAGGATCACCATCTAATGATAATGTATTATTGATATAACCATAGTTGCATGGGTAAAACATCGCTGTTGCCATAAAACGGTCAACAAATACAGCACCAGTATCTTTATCGACTTCATATTTTATTGGATCAGCATTAGCCGGAATTTCAATCACAACGTAAATATCATCAGGTAATTCTTTACCAGCAGGTACATTTAAAAGTCCCATTTTTGTATCCTCTATCTAAGTTAGTATAGTGTTTGTTAATAACAGTAAGCGCACATTATAAAGATTATTCTGTATCACTCAATTTTTTTAAATGTTGAAAAATTTGCCTTGCCGTTTTGGTGGGTTTATTGGCTTCTTGCTCTTTTTTAGCTAAACGCGCTAAGGTACGCAGTTGCTGGCGATTGGCTGTTGGATATAAGCTCATGATAGTTTCCGCATCGCCTGTTGCAATCAGGTCATCTCGTAGTTTTTCGAGTTTATGAAATAAAGAAATTTGTTGATTATGACGATTTTTGAGCTTATCAAGGGCTTGGCTAATGGGATCGATATCTCGGCTACGTAGTAGCTTGCCAATGTATTGGATTTGTCTGCGATACCCTTCTTTTTTTATTTTTTGAGCAAGTTCAATAGCATAAATAAGATCTTCATCGAGAGGAATTTTTTCCAGTTCGTTTTTGCTTAAATTAACAAGCTCAACACCTAATTTTTTTAGCGCTTCCGCATCACGTTTGATTTCGCTTTTACTAACGTAAATGATTTCATCGTCTTGGGTGTCAATAGCAAAGTTGGGTTCTAAATTTGTCTCTTGATTATGATTCATATTATTTCTTTTGTTAACTAATATTCAATTCTAGCTTATTATAACGTATCACTAGCAGAATTGTAGAAAATAATAAAATGAGTATTGAACAAATTAAAAAAGAAGCGATAAACCAAAAAGAAAATTTATCAGCTATTGTCGCTAATGCTATTAAGCAAGCAAAGTCACGAGTGGATGCCGTTGAAGTATCGATTAATCAATCAACGGGTATTAGTGTTAGCACCCGAATGGGGGATACCGAAAATGTTGAATTTAATAGTGATGGGGCATTATCCATTACTGTTTATCAAAACCAACGTAAAGGCAGTGCATCAACCAATGATTTATCCCCTTCGGCGATTTTGCAAACGGTGGATATGGCGATTAATATTATGCAATATACATCACCCGATCCTTGTTCTGGTTTGGGCGATGTAAGCCAAATGGCATTTAATCCTCCTGATTTGGATTTATTTTATCCAAGTGATTTAAATGTCGATAATGCCATTGAACAGGCAAAACAAGCTGAATTAACCGCACTCAATCATTCAAAACTAATTAGCACTGATGGTGGTTATTTTAGTAGCCGATATGGTGTTTATGTTTATGGTAATAGTTTAGGAATGCTACAAGGTTATTGTGCAAGTTCACATTCGCTTTCATGTTCAGTTATTGCCGAACAAGCAGGGCAGATGGAAAGTAATTATGCTTATACCTCGTCACGTGATTTTAGTGAATTAAAATCAGCAAGTTGGGTGGGTACGCAAGCAGCTGACAGAGCAATATCGCATTTAGGTGCTAAGCAAATCGCAACCATGCAAGCCCCAGTACTGTTTAGTGCTGAAGTTGCTGTTGGGCTTATTAGGCATTTAGTCAATGCCATCAGTGGTGGCGCAATTTATCGTAAATCCTCATTTTTATTAGACTGTGTTGGGCAGGCTATTTTTCCTAAATGGCTGACTATTTATGAAGATCCTTATATTTTAAAAGGTATTGGCTCTTCGCCTTTTGATAGTGAGGGCACAAAAACAGTTAAGCGTAATATTGTTGAGCAAGGCGTGTTGCAAACTTATTTATTAAGTAATTATTCAGCGCGTAAATTGGGTTTAACATCAACAGGTCATGCAGGTGGGATTCATAATTGGCTTATCTCGCCTAGCCAAACTCATGCTAGCTTTGATGATATGCTTAAAAAACTGGATAAAGGCGTTGTCGTTACTTCGTTAATGGGACAAGGTGTTAATAGTGTAACTGGCGATTATTCACGCGGAGCCACTGGATTTTGGGTTGAAAATGGGCAAATCCAATATCCTGTTAGCGAAATTACTATTGCCGGCAATCTTAAAGATATGTATAAAAACATTGTGGCAATAGGTAATGATGTCGAAACGAGAACTAATATTCAATGTGGTTCGATTTTGATTGATAATATGAGCATAGCTGGAAAATAAGGATTAGTATGGGTCGTTTTTTTAACAATGCTTTTTTTCAAAAATTAGCTTTGTGGATGCCAGGGTTAAGTAGCCTATTACAGTATAAGCGAGAATATCTTAATTTTGACATTAAGGCGGGTTTATCGGTCGCGGCAGTTTCGTTACCAGTGTCAATTGCTTATGCTGAATTGACAGGTGTTGGTGCTATAGCAGGACTATATTCGACCATTTTGCCTTTAATTGCCTATGCACTTTTTGGATCTTCGAAACAACTGATTGTCGGACCTGATACGGCAACATGTGCTGTCGTTGCGGCTGTTGTGTTGCCGTTAGCAGCTAATGATCCCATATTACGTTGGCAATTAGTCATGATATTAACAATAATGATTGGTATTTGGTGTATTATCGCAGGAAAGCTACATCTTGGCGCTTTGGCTGACTTGCTTAGCCAGCCTATTTTAATTGGTTTGCTTAATGGTATTTCAATCACCATTATGGTTGATCAGTTAGCAAAAACACTTGGTTTTAGTTATGATTATTCTTATCTGATTGAGCGAATCGTTTATTTACCTTTTAAAATATCGCAAATCCATATAGCCACTGCACTAGTTTCATTTTTTACTTTGTTTATTTTAATTGCTTTAAAGCGATTAAAACCGTTATATCCAGCGCCACTATTAGCCGTCATTGTGATGACATTTTTTTCATGGTTATTTAATTTTGAGTATTTTAATATTCGTATTATTGGCAATGTTAGTGGAGATTTGATTCCTGCCAAATCATGGCTTGATTTTGATAAAGGGTTGATGCGTGATTTAGTTGTGCCCTCACTGAATATTGCTATCATTTGTTTTGTTAGTATGATGATAACCGTGCGCAGTTTCGCATCCAAAAATAACTATGAAACCAACGCCGATATCGAATTTAAAGCGCTAGGTGTGGCTAATATTGTAGCGGGGTTATCACAAGGTTTTGTTGTTAGTGGTACCTCATCAAGAACAGCTGTTAATGATGCCAATGGTGGTAAAACTCAGCTAGTTTCAATTATTGCTGCAATATTAATTGGTATTGTCGTGTTGTTTTTTCTTTCGCCTTTACAATATATTCCCACTTGTGTATTAGGCATAATTTTGATTTATTCATCCATTTCATTAATTAATTTTCAAACAATCCTCCGCTTTTTTAAATTTGATCGAGATGCGTTTTATTTAAGTTTAACAACACTGATTTCAGTTCTTGTGATAGGTATTATTCCCGGTATGGCACTGTCGGTGTTACTTGGGATATTTTTATTTTTGCGCCGTGTATTTAGGCCGAAAGATCAATTATTAGGTGTTGATGCAAGTGGTCGAATTCATTCAATAAACCAAGGTGTTAAACCAATCAATAATACTCTGATTTATCGATTTAACTCTCCACTAACTTATTTTAATATTGCCTATTTTAAACGGAGAATTATTAGTTATATTGATGAAGCAAAAGAGCCAATAAACTATGTGATTGTTGATGCAATTCCTTGTTTTACTTATAAAGACGTGAGTGTGTTGTCAGGAATCGATGAATTAGTAAGATCCTTAAAAGTAAGAAACACCATGTTAATCTTATCAGGTCGGCGTAAAACACTCAAAAATTGGTTTAAACAAATGAATATTAAGCTTGATAACGATCATATTGATTTTGCTTATGATCTTTATTTTGCTGTGAGATTAGTTCAAAGTAAAAAGCATATGGATAATAAAATTGATGATGAATATGAAAAGTTATCGTAATCAATGATAAGAACCTAGCAATTTTTTATTATCTAAGATCTCTTTATTTCAATGTATAAAACAATATTAATATAGACAAATCACTACAAATTTAAGTAGAATATCAGATCTTTCAAATAAAGCATTTTAGTAAACAATTTAGAGGTGAAAATGGCACGTGTAACTGTTCAAGATGCAGTAGAAAAAATTGGTAATCGCTTTGATCTCGTTATTGTAGCAGCAAGACGCGCTCGTCAATTACAAGTTGAAAATAAATCTCCACTGGTTCCGGAAGAAAACGACAAAGAAACGGTTGTTGCTTTACGCGAAATTGAAGAAGGCCTTGTTAATAAACAAATTCTCGATATTGCTGATTTCCAAGCGCGTCAAGATGAAGAAGCAGAAGCACGTGCAACACTTCATGAGTCGATTCTTCTCGAAAACACACCATCATACGAATAAGCTTTACAGGAATTGCTTATGCAATATTTTGATAGCTTAAAAGAGGTTGTAGCATCTTATCTTCCTGCTAAAAAAGTGGAATTGATACAAGATGCTTATCTTTTTGCTAAAAATGCACATGAAGGGCAATTCCGATGCAGTGGTGAGCCTTACATCACCCACCCTGTTGCAGTTGCAACAAATTTAGCTGAGATGCGGCTTGATTATGAAACAATTATTGCCGCACTTTTACACGACACTATCGAAGATACTCCGGTTACCTTTCAAGATATTACGAATAAATTTGGTAAACATGTTGCCATTTTAGTTGAAGGTGTTTCTAAACTTGATAAATTAAAATTCCGTAATAGACAAGAGGCACAAGCTGAAAATTTTCGGAAAATGGTGCTTGCCATGACCGAAGATGTGCGTGTTATTTTAATTAAACTAGCTGACCGTACCCATAACATGCGCACACTCTGTGCCTTAAGATCTGACAAGCGCCGTCGCATTGCCAAAGAAACTCTCGAAATTTATGCCCCTTTAGCTCATCGTTTGGGCATTAATCATATTAAAACAGAGCTTGAGATTTTGGGCTTTACCGCAATGCATCCAAATCGTGCCAAAGTGATTGAAAAAGTAATTAAAACCGCGCGAAATACACGAAAAGAGCTTATCCAACAAATTTTGTCTGAAATACGTAATCGATTATTAGATGCTCATATTGACGCCGAAGTTACTGGTATCGAAAAAAACATTTATGCGATTTATCAAAAGATGAAATTGCGTGAGCAGCAGTTTCATTCCATTATGGATATTTATACGTTTAGAATTGTAGTAAAGGACGTTGATGCTTGTTATCGCGCTCTTGGGTTAGTGCATAATCTTTATAAGCCACGGCTTAATCGTTTTAAAGACTATATAGCGATCCCCAAAGCGAATGGTTATCAGTCATTACATTCATCGTTAATTGGACCTCATGGAACACCTGTTGAAGTACAAATCCGCACTGAAGATATGGATCAAATGGCTGAAATGGGCGTTGCTGCTCATTGGGCATATAACGAAACCGATGAAATGAACAATACTACCACGCAAATTAAAGCTCAGCGCTGGATGCAAAGTTTATTAGAATTACAACAAAGTGTGGGTAACTCTTTCGAATTTATCGAAAATGTAAAGTCTGATTTGTTTCCTAAAGAAATTTACGTTTTTACCCCTAAAGGGCGTATTGTTCAGCTACCTGAAGGCGCAACAGCAGTTGATCTTGCCTATGCAGTCCATTCTGATATTGGTTATCAGTGCATTGGTGCAATTGTTGATCGTAAACCTTATCCTCTATCGCAACCATTAAGTAGTGGTCAAACTGTTGAAATTATTACTTCATCGGAAGGGCGACCTAATGCTAATTGGTTAAGTTTTGTAGTTAGTGCTAAAGCAAAATCTCGAATTCGTCATGCGCTTAGGACACTTAAACGTGAAGATGCAATTAAATTGGGACGACGTTTACTCGATCTTTCGTTAGTTAAATCTGGCGGTATTAGTGAGTTATCATCAAATCAAAAAGCTCGTGCAGCTGAGTTAGCTAAATTGCCAACTTTTGATGATGTTTTGTCCGAAATTGGGCTAGGCAATATTATGAGCCATTTTATAGCTAAAGGATTAGAACATAAATCGCTATTACAAAATAAAACAGAACCCAATAAAACACTAGTTATCACGGGTAGTGAAGGCGTTTTGGTTACGTTTTCTAAATGTTGTCATCCTATTCCAAATGACCCTATCGTGGGACATGTCAGCCCAGAAAAGGGACTGATAGTGCATCACGAATCTTGTCGAAATATTTCAGACTATCAAAATAATCCAGGAAAATATATTCCACTTAAATGGGCGCCAGATATTTTTCAACGCTTTGTTGTTGAAATTTGGGTTGATATTTTAAATGTTCAAGGCGCTTTAGCGAATCTCCTTTCAATTATTAATGATGAAAATACCCACTTGCAGTGGTTAAATACCGAAGAAAAAGACAGACAAATTTATACCATCATTTTGCAAATAGAAGTAAAAAACACTCAGCAACTTAGTGAATTAATGCGGAAAATATCGCTACAGTCCGATGTAGTGAGCGTGACAAGAAATATAAATTAGTCATTATGATAAATCGATTTTTTGATCATTTGCCGTTGATAAAATTAACGGGGATTGGTGCAAGTTTAGAAAAAAAATTTAATACATTAGGTATTTATACCGTCAAAGATCTGTTATTGCATTTCCCTTTACGTTACGAAGATCGTACGTCGTCTTGTTCCATTGGCGATGCGGTTATTGGTGAGTTCACTACAATAGAAGGCGCTATAATCAAAAGTGAAGTTGCCTTTAAGCGTCGACAAATGTTAATTTGCTATATTCAAGATGATTCGGGCGTTGCCGTATTACGATTTATGCATTTTACACCCAGCATGAAAGCTTCTTTGATTAAAGGAAAATGGGTGAGTGCGTATGGCGAGATAAAACGTGGCAAAAATTATATTGAAATTATCCACCCACAATTTAAATTTAAAGCCAATGGAAACGAGTCATCAGTCAGGTTAGATGATACTCAAGAAAAATATACACCCATTTATTCAACGACCTATGGACTATCTCAAGCATTGATTCGACGGTCAATTATGGCAGCACTTTTGTTGTTAAAAAATAATCCGCCTAATGAAATTTTACCAGCAAAGCTAGCATGCCACTTTTTGCCAGTATTGGATTCTTTAAATATTGTACATAACCCGCCTATTGATACTCATATTGAACAATTAATGTCGGGCGAACACCCAGCTATTAAACGATTTATTTTTGAAGAATTGATTGCTTATCATTTAAGTATGTTGATGCTAAAAAAGCATAATCAAAAACAGCAAGCACATCTGTTTTCTCCAAATCAATGTTTGATTAAACCGTTTTTATCATCATTGCCTTTTACACCCACTTGTGCTCAGCAACGTGTTGTGCAAGAGATTTATCAAGACATGGCAAAACCAGTACCTATGATGCGATTAATTCAGGGGGATGTTGGTTCAGGCAAAACATTAGTTGCTGCATTAGCTGCATTAAATGCTATTGAAAATGGTTGTCAGGTAGTATTAATGGCGCCGACAGAAATATTAGCAGAGCAACATTATAACAATTTTAGTACTTGGTTTGCACCGTTGGGGATTAGTGTTGATCTGTTGTCGGGGCGATTAACGGCTAAACATAAACGACAGTGTTATGAACGTATTCAAAATGGTGACAGCACGTTATTAATTGGTACTCATGCGGTGTTTGTTGATAAAGTGGAGTTTAACTCGTTAGGATTAGTCATTATTGATGAACAGCATCGCTTTGGTGTAAACCAGCGTCTAAGCCTGTGGGAAAAAGGTATTAAAGATAATTTCTTTCCACATCAATTAATTATGACCGCAACACCTATTCCTCGAACATTAGCAATGACCGTCTATGCTGATTTAGATGTTTCAGTTATTGATGAATTACCACCAGGGCGAACACCAATTACTACGGTAGTAATACCAAATACTCGTCGAGATGAAATTATTGAACGGGTAAACCAAGCTTGTTTAGCAAATCGTCAAGTTTATTGGGTGTGTACTTTAGTCGAAGAGTCCGAAACACTTGATGCGCAAGCGGCCGAAATGCTGGTTACCGAATTACAAGCCCGTTTACCCCATTTAAGTATTGCGTTAGTACATGGCAAAATGAAATCGGATTTAAAACAATCCGTCATGCAAGCTTTTAAAGCTGGGAACATCCAATTACTTGTTGCAACAACAGTTATTGAGGTTGGTGTTGATGTGCCTAATGCTAGCTTAATGATCATTGAAAATGCTGAGCGATTGGGTTTAGCTCAATTGCATCAATTACGTGGACGAGTTGGACGAGGATCAGCCGTATCGCATTGTGTATTGATGTATCAAGCCCCCCTAAGTAAAGTTGCTCAAGCACGCATGAAGGTGATGCGTGAAAGTAATGATGGTTTTGTTATTGCACAAAAAGATCTTGAACTTCGTGGCAGTGGCGAAATTTTAGGTACCCGGCAAATGGGTATAGCTAATTTTAAGGTTGTCGATTTGGTTCGTGATCAACATTTGATTAGCCAAGTGCAACAAGCCTCTTATGACATTCAAAAACACTACCCGCAAAGTGCTACTCAACTAATTGATTGCTGGTTGCCAGATCGTGAAAGATACATTAATGTTTAATTAATTGGAGTAAAGAGATTGATGTGTGGACGGTAAAAAGCATTGTTTGAATCAGTCCACACATTGAAGCCTAATAATTATATTAGCCAATTATAAGAATGATCGATACGGCAATTCTGGTTCATCGGTAAAAATATCTCTAAAGCCACGGTAATGCTGATAATGCATTTTATGTTTATCGGTTGGATAAGTGTATCTACCACCAACTTGCCAGAAGAAAGGCGTAAATCGATAATCAAGACGATCTTTCTTCATTTGCCATAATACTTCAATTTCGCGTGGGTCACTTTGAAAGTTTGCCCAAATATCGTGATGGAAAGGGATCACAACTTGAGTATTAAGCGATTCAGCAGCACGTAAAATATCGGCTGATGTCATTTTATCCGTCACTCCTCGCGGGTTTTCACCATAAGATAGTAATGCCACGTCAATTTTGTAGTCATTGCCATGTTTGGCATAATAGTTAGAGTAGTGGGAATCGCCCGAGTGGTACAACGAACCTCCTGATGTCTCAAATAGATAATTAACTGCTCTATCATTCATGCCATCTAAAATAGATTTGTCGGTAGATGAAACGCCTTTTGGCAAAGTAACTAACGATGTTCTATCAAAAGAGTCTAATACGCGAATTGTAATATCACCAACCTCAATCGTTTCCCCCACTTTGGCAACAATACAACGATCATCTGGCACGCCCCAGCTTTTCCACAATTCTACACAAGCTTTCGGGCCAATAAATTTTACTTTTGGTGAACAGTTTTGAATAACTGCTGCAGCAACATTGACATCAATATGATCGGCATGATCATGAGTTGCCATCACTGCATCAATTTCTTTAATTGCAAAAGGATCAAGAACAAATGGGCTAGTTCTTAAGTTTGGTTGCAATTCACGGACTCCACCCATTCGCATCATTTGATGCTGTTTGTTCATTAATGGATTTGCGTGAGTTTTTTTACCAGTGCCACACCAAAAATCAACAGAAATATTGGTATTACCCGCTGATTTTAGCCAAATCCCCGTACAAGCAAGCCACCACATAGTAAATGTATTGGGTTTGACCTCTGTTGTTTCGATCTCCTCATTAAGCCACGTTCCCCATTCAGGAAATGTATTTAATATCCACGATTCACGGCTAATTTCATTTACTTTACTCATACTCTGTTCCTTCTACAATTTAATTGTTAAACTAAAATAACCTCAACGCCTTGCTCCTTAATGCATTCAATTACGTCCTTATTAGCTTGTTTTCCTGTGATTAAAATATCTATTTTATTAATAGGGCAAAAAAGCATGCCTGAATTGGCTTTGGTATCAATTTTGGAGCTATCAACTACAACAACTAATTTCTCGGTTTTTTCCAATATCTGTTGTTCAGCTACAGCGCCTAATATTTCGTTTTTATAAAGACCTGTTGGTGTTAATGTTTTACCACTGGTAAACATCCACTTGCCAGCATAAGAATCGGTTATGTTAGCAATAGGATTAAGAATAATATTTTGTGTTTTGTTATATAATCCTCCCATAATGATGACATTTTCATGATCATGCTCAATTAAGTAACAAGCTAATGGAAAATAATTAGTAATAATTGAAACATTTTTACCGCACAGTTCACGGCCAAGTAAAAAAGCCGTAGAACCGCAATTTATAACAATATTTTCGTCACAGTTGCATAATTGTGCAGCTCGAATTGCAATACGGGCTTTTTCGTGATAATGATCGGTATTATTACTATCAATCGGTACCCAAATTGGTTTTATTTCTTCTAATCGCATAATACCATTGCGGACTTTTTTAACGCGACCTTCCTGATCTAGCTTAGTAATATCGCGCCTTGCTGTTGCTGGCGATATAGCAAATTTTGCGATTAATTCGAACACTCTAACCATACCTTTTTCGTTGACTAACGCTACTATTTCATTATGTCGTGCAATTTCGTTCATTTTTTCTTACATTTCATTTTGATTAAATATGATTATTTTATCGTAATTTTTATTTGTATTATTGTCAATTGCTATAATTTTATTTATTAATACTAATATTTTTTAATTTGTTGATAATAATAATTTTAATTTTCTTTGTCTTTATATTTTATTTAAGTTGTGATGCTGATCACATATGAAATTATAGTTTGTTAAGAAAAGTGATCCTTGTCAAAACAATCATAAATAATCATTGAATGATTTATTTTGATTGTGGAATATAACAAGTGTTTTTAATGAGCGATGATAAATAAAGTAAAGTAATCAGCGGTTCCATTCATTTACTTTACAGATTATAAGAAACTTGATGAAAGGCAATTAAATGAAACTCAATATCAGAGGTGAGTGTTGTTCGAGCAGTAAAAATGTCAATAACCGATGAGAGGAACATATGGAAGTAATTTATAACGTATTTTATATTTTTTATAGTCAAGTGATGACAAAAGCACCTTTGTTACTTGGCTTGGTGACAATGCTTGGTTATTGTCTATTACGTAAAGATATAACCACCGTGTTAAAAGGCACGATTAAGACCATTGTTGGATTTATGTTATTACAGGTTGGATCTGGCGTTTTGGTATCAACATTCAAACCTGTTATTGCTAAATTGGCAGAATACCATGGCATTAAAGGCTCTATCATTGATACTTATGCATCAATGGTCGCCGTCGAAACAGGTATGGGCGAATGCTATTCATGGGTTGGCTATTCTGTTTTGCTTGCATTAGCGATTAATATTATTTTGGTGGTATTTCGACGTTTAACCGGAATTCGAACCATTATGTTAACTGGCCATATTATGTTCCAACAGGTTGGTTTAATTGCACTATTTTATTTCCTTTTTGGTTACAGCATGTGGGAAACTATCATCTATTCGGCCATTATCACTGCGCTTTATTGGGGAATATTTTCGAATATGATGTTTAAGCCGACCGAGGCCGTTACTGGGGGAGCAGGGTTTTCAATAGGCCACCAACAACAATTCGGTTCTTGGATAGCGGTTAAATTAGCGCCAAAATTGGGGGATAAAAACGATACAGTTGATAATCTAAAATTGCCAAAATGGTTGCATATCTTTCATGATAGTATTGCCGCAACTACAATTGTGATGACAATTTTCTTTGGTATTATCTTGCTGTCATTTGGGTTAGATAATTTACAAACAATGGCAGGATCCACCCATTGGGCCATTTACATCTTTGAAACAGGGCTTAAATTTGCCGTCGCAATTCAAGTTATTGTTGGTGGGGTGCGTATGTTTGTTGCTGAATTGTCCGAAGCTTTCAAAGGTATTTCAGAAAAGCTAATTCCTAATGCGGTATTAGCTATTGACTGCGCGGCAATTTATGCTTTTTCACCTAATGCGATGGTGTTTGGTTTTATTTGGGGGGCTTTAGGGCAATTCTTAGCGATTGCATTATTACTCATCTTTAAATCGCCAATTATGATTATTCCAGGCTTTATACCAATGTTTTTTTCGAATGCAACCATTGGTGTATTTGCCAACCATTTTGGTGGTTGGAAAGCCGTAATGAAGATCTGTTTTGCCATGGGAATGATAGAGGTATTAGGCTCTGCTTGGGTAATTCATATCTTTGCTCAAAACGGTACGTCGATTGATTCATGGATGGGGATGGCAGATTGGGCGATTTTATTTCCACCGATTTTACAGGCTTTATCTATTTCACACTTATTTATCTATGTTCTTATTGTTCTAGCCCTGATTTATATGTTTTTTGCTGCTAGACAGCTTCGCCAAGAAGAGGCTAACTCTACAAATCAGCCTGAAGTCAACGATAAACATCAAGATGTCAATGAATCAGTACTTGAAAAAATGGATAAGGTCGCCGTGAGTGAAGGTCGCCCAATTCGTATCTTGGCAGTATGTGGGAGTGGGCAAGGCTCTTCAATGATGATGAAAATGAAGATTGCTAATTATTTAAATAAAAAAGGCATCCCAAACGAAATGGATTCTTGTGCAGTGACTGATTATAAATCACGTTTACCCAATGTCGATATCATTGTCGCATCTAAACATCTTATTCATGAAATTGAGGTGAATGAAGGTCAACATGCGTTAGGCGTACAAAATATGTTAAATCCACAAACTTTTGGCGATGAGCTGATAAAGCTGATTGAACAAGTGTTTTCTAAATGATTTTAAATACTAAGGAGTGCACCATGGCTTTAAAAGAATCACTAATTGACAATAACTCTATTTTACTCAAAGCAAATGCTGCAACTTGGCAAGATGCCATTAAGCTAGGCACTGATATGCTAGTCGCCTCTAAAGCAATAGAGCCGTCGTACTACGATGCTATTGTTCGCTGTGTCAAAACAATGGGGCCTTATATTATTATTGCACCAAACTTTGCCATGCCTCATGCAAGGCCTGAAGATGGAGTAAATCGTACAGCTTTTGCTTTAGTTACCTTAAAAAAACCTGTCTATTTTGATGGTGAAGCTGAGCCTGTCGATGTTTTAGTGACATTAGCGGGTAGCACATCGGATCAGCATATGAAAGGATTAATGGAGGTCACTCAAATTTTAGATGATGAAAACAGTGAAACAGGGGTTGATCTAGATAAATTAAGGCGTTGTAACACCAAAGAAGATGTTTATGCCGTTATTGATCGCGCCTTAAATGGAGGTTAAATCATGTATCAAGCATTAAAAGAACGGGTGTTGAATGCTAATTTATTGTTACCTAAATATCATTTAGTGACTTTTACTTGGGGTAATGTCTCTGAAATCGATCGTGAAAAAGGCGTTATCGCCATCAAGCCTTCTGGTGTTGAATATAGCAATATGAAACTGGATGATATTGTGGTTATTTCGCTAATGGGGGATATTGTGGAGGGAAAATTAAATCCTTCAAGCGATACCGCAACGCATATTGAATTGTATAAAGCATTTCCACAAATTGGTGGTATTGTGCATACCCATTCTCGTTATGCCACTATTTGGGCACAAGCGGAATTAGACATCCCTGCACTAGGTACGACGCATGCCGATTATTTTTATGGTGATGTGCCTTGTACGCGTGCACTAACCGATAGTGAAATTGCAATCGATTATGAAAAAAATACTGGATTAGTCATTGTAGAAGAGTTTAAACGCCGAGGCCTAGATCCCGTAGCAATGCCAGGGGCTGTTATCTCTGGTCATGCTCCATTTTGTTGGGGTAAAAATGCGTTAGATGCAGTGCATAATGCGGTCGTACTTGAAGAAGTAGCTATGATGGCTCTTTCCACTCGGCAACTTAATCAAACAATCAAAATTCAACAAACGTTATCTGATAAGCACTATTTTCGCAAACACGGTGCGAATGCTTACTATGGTCAAAAATAGCAAATAGGAGAACAACATGGCAGCACCTAAATTACAAATCGCATTAGATCAAACCGAATTAGCGCCAGCATTAGACGTGGCAAAAAATGTAGCGGGTTTTGTCGATATCATTGAAGTGGGAACCATTCTTGCTTTTGGTGCAGGTATGCAAAGTGTAAAACGGTTAAGAGAACTTTATCCCAATCATATTTTAGTATGCGATTTAAAAACCACTGATGGTGGTGCGATATTGGCAAAAATGGCTTTTTCCGCAGGTGCAAACTGGTTAACAGTTTCAGCTGCTGCGCATATTGCTACTGTCGAAGCTTGTAAAAAAGTAGCTGATGAGTTTAAAGGCGAAATTCAGATCGAATTATACGGGCATTGGACATTAGAAGATGCTAAAGCTTGGCGTAACCTTGGCATTAAGCAAGCAATATACCATCGCTCTCGTGATGCTGAACTTGCTGGTATTGGTTGGGGTGAAGATGATATAACAAAAATGCGTCAATTATCTGATTTAGGACTTGAACTTTCAATCACCGGTGGCATTGTGCCAGAAGATATTCACTTATTTGCAGGCATAAAAACTAAAGCGTTTATTGCTGGTCGTGCGCTTGCTAATGAAAACGGTCAACAAACTGCGCAAGCATTAAGAACGCAGATCGCAAAATATTGGTAACAACAGCATGCAGTTGAAAAAATCAGCTGCATGGTATTTTTTCATATAAAAAATGGGTTATCACAATGCCACAAAGTAACGATATATTAGAAAAACGGTATCAAATCAAAAACACGCCTCGAATAGGCATTTACGAAAAAGCCTTACCTAATCAACTATTATGGCAAGAGAAATTACAAATAGCCAAAAACTTAGGATTTGATTTTATCGAAATGTCGATCGATGAATCAGATGAACGCCGCGCCCGATTAGATTGGTCTGACGAAGAGATCTATTCACTTAGGCATCAATGTGAAAAAATCGGCATTCCGCTACATTCCATGTGCTTAAGTGCGCATCGTAAATATCCATTTGGTTCAGCTAATCATGATACCCGCAATGAAGCTAAAAGCATTATGGATAAAGCGATTACACTAGCTTACAAATTAGGGATAAGAGTGATCCAGCTAGCGGGTTATGATGTCTATTATGAACCCGCTGACTTGCAAACGCATCAACGTTTTATTAAAGGTATGCAGTGGGCCGTTAAGCAAGCTGAGCGAGCAGGGGTGATGCTGGCGGTTGAAATTATGGATACACAATATCTTAATAGTTTAAGCAAGTTCGAAATTTTAAAAAAAGAAATCAACTCGCCTTATTTTATGGCTTACCCTGATGTAGGCAATATTACCGGATGGAATTACGATACTTGTACCGAGCTTATGTTAAGTCGTGATCATATTGTGCAGATTCATTTAAAAGATACCTATAAAGTTAGGTCGAATTATCTTGGTCAGTTTAGGGATCTTGTTATTGGTGAAGGTGAGGTCGATTTTACCGCTATCTTCAAAACGCTTAGAGCCATGAATTATGTGGCTCCCCTAGTTATCGAAATGTGGGCGAACGATGATAATTGGGAAACTAATATTATTACTGCGCAAAAAAGATTAAAGCTAATAGGTGATAGAACCAATTTTCCTATTTTTGACAAGTAAACTAACCTTTTTTTAATCCACAGTTAGAATCAGTTCTTGTACTATGACAACACAATATTAAGTTCTACCAAAATAATTCAGCGGTAGAGCTTAATATGAAATTGTTTAACGTGTGTTAAGGTATATGAATCAATAACAACAAGACCACAACAAGAACACAATTAACCGTTTTGGCATTTTACTTATTGCAATACGCCATCGACTTACTAATTTTATCTATCGGTTTATCTAGACTTGATTAATTACACTTTGCACTGCTATGGGTATCGTGTAATATAGATAGCATCATAAAAAATCGAAATAATCTTGAATACGATATGAAATTAACTATAAAATTACTCTCTATCTTTTGGATTACGTTAGTTTTAATGGGGTGTGGATTAAAAGGGCCGCTTTATCATCCAGTTGAAACCGCATCGATAGTACAGTTTAAAACTGCAACAACAGCTTCAATTCAGTCTGATTCATTGATTAGAAAAATATAAAGGAATAAAGGGATGGATTTTCTGCATTATCAGCAGGGTCACTTATTTGCTAATCAAATAGCTATAGCGGATCTTGCAAAACAGTATGGTACTCCATTGTATGTTTATTCAGCAGATCACATAAGCAAACAGTTTTTAGCCTATGAACAGGCATTGGCTGCTAATAAACATTTAGTTTGTTACGCTGTTAAAGCGAATAGCAATTTAGCTGTTTTAAGTTTATTGGCAAAATTGGGATCGGGCTTTGATATTGTTTCACAAGGTGAATTAGAACGAGTATTAAAAGCAGGCGCTGATCCTAAAAAGATCGTGTTTTCTGGCGTGGCTAAATCAATCGTTGAAATTGAACGCGCGCTTGAAGTTGACATTAAATGCTTTAATGTTGAGTCTGAGCCTGAATTATATCGAATTGATGAAGTTGCAAAAAGATTAGGTAAAATCGCACCGATTTCATTGAGGATTAATCCTGATGTGGATGCTAAAACACATCCTTATATATCAACAGGCTTGCGCGAGAATAAATTTGGTATTAGTTATCAGTTAGCGTTGGATATTTATGAAAAAGCACGATCATTAGCGCATATTAATATTGTAGGTATTGATTGCCATATTGGTTCGCAATTAACCCAATTGTCACCATTTCTTGATGCTGCTGATCGCATTCTTGCTTTAGTTGATAAATTACAATCCAATGGTATTTTTATTAAACATATCGATTTTGGTGGTGGTTTAGGCGTTTGTTATGACAACGAGCAACCTCCGACAGCATTGCAACTCGTCACCGAGTTAAAGAATAAATTAGTTAATTACCCTGATATTGAAATTCTGTTTGAACCAGGGCGATCTATTGTTGCTAATTCAGGTTTGTTAATCACTAAAGTTGAATATACCAAACACCAAGATAGCAACCACTTTGCGATTGTCGATGCGGGGATGAATGATTTAATTCGTCCAGCACTGTATGAAGCTTGGATGAACGTATTGCCTGAAAAACAACCGCAAGCTAGCGATGAGCCATTCATATACAATGTTGTTGGTCCTATTTGTGAATCTAGTGATGTTCTGGCCTATCAGCGTGCGCTTTCGGTTAAGCAGGACGATTTGTTGGTAATTTGTAGTGCTGGTGCTTATGGGTTTTCTATGGCATCGAATTACAATAGTCACCCAAGACCTGCTGAAGTGATGCTAATTAATGAACAACAGCATAAATTAATTCGCCAACGTGAGTCTTTGGATGATTTATGGCGAGGGGAAGTGGTTTTATAGCATTTATAAATAGTGGAAGGGTTAATAATCTCCATACAATATTCTTCTTTGCGTGGGTACGAGTTAACAGCCAAAATAAAAAAAATAAAGAACTAATATGTTTGACAACAAAAGGTAAATTTACGATGAACTTTTCAAAAATGCATGGACTCGGAAATGATTTTATGGTTATTGATGCAGTGACGCAAAATGTTCATCTGTCAACTGAAATGATTAAGCGTATGGCTGATAGATATACTGGCATTGGCTTTGATCAACTTCTTATTGTTGAGCCACCTTATGTGCCCGATAGCGATTTTCATTATCGTATCTTTAATTCTGATGGTTCTGAAGTTGAGCAATGCGGTAATGGTGCTCGTTGTTTTGCTCGTTTTGTTCGTTTAAAAGGGTTAACTCGAAAACGTGTATTAAAAGTTAGCACCATGAAAGGCAATATTATTTTAACCGTAAATGACGATGAGACAGTACGCGTTAATATGGGGGAGCCTATTTTTGAACCCAATAAGATTCCTTTCAAGGCTATTAAAGAAGAAAAAACTTATATAATTCGAGCACAAGAACAGACCGTGTTATGTGGCGTTGCATCTATGGGAAATCCTCATTGTGTTATTCAAGTCGATAATATTGTAACAGCAGAAGTTACAAGGTTGGGAGCGGTATTAGAGCAACATGAACGCTTTCCCGAACATGCTAATATTGGCTTTATGCATATTATCGATCGCGATAATATTAATTTACGGGTATTTGAAAGGGGGGTTGGCGAAACCCAGGCTTGTGGTACAGGTGCTTGTGCAGCAGTGGCAGTAGGTGTTAATCAAGGGTTATTAAACCCGCGTGTTAATGTTAATTTACCAGGTGGTAAATTATTGATTGAATGGAACGGTGGGCATCAACCACTTTATATGACAGGACCAGCTACGCATGTGTATGATGGCTTTATTGCCATTTAATTTTGATATTATCGTTGTTTAACCACAAGACTTTGTTACCGAAAAATTTCAATAGGTAAAAATCTTTCAGAAAACCCATTGATTTTATTTGATTTTTTTGTTTGTTTTAAAAGGGTGACTTTAATCCCCCAAAAACGTTAGATATATAATATGATAGAAATGAATTATGGTTGCAAAAACTACTAGGAATAGACGAGTAAGAAAATCCCAGAAAAAACCATCTTCTGTACAATTGAATGATGAAATTGTCAGTCAATATATTATTGATAACCCTGATTTTTTTATACGAAATGCACGATGTGTAGAGAGTGTTCAAGTGCCTCATCCTGTTCGTGGGGGGATTTCATTACCTGAATGGTATATGGCACGCCAGCGCAATAAAATTAAGCAATTAGAATCCGAAATTACGTTGTTAATGGAACATGCTAGCGCTAATGAGCTACTTTTTAACCAAATGATGGATTTACAAATTGAATTGTTCAAAGCGCAAGATTTAAACCAATTAATAGTCATATTAAACACATGGGCAAAATCGTTAGGTCTCAGTGGTGCTTACTTATATCTTTTTGACGACAAATGGTTACTTAGTGCGCCGTCAAATTATTATCATTTAGCTTTAAATACGTTACAGTTTGATTTTATTCGTGTTAGGCATTTACAGTATAGCCAACAATATTTAGGGACATTGAATTCAACGGAAATTGATTTTTTACTACCAGAACATGGTTATATTGGCTCGGTAGCTTTATCATTATTAGGACAATTTGGTGATCTGGGACTGTTAATGTTTACTAGCACTAATCCAGAACATTACCAAGCAGGGCAAGGGACATTATTACTTGAAAAAATGAGTGAAATTTTACCTATTTTAATTAGTAGATGGATCATGCGAATAAATTAAGGAAAGATCATGGCTCAGCCTAATCAAAATGTCGATGCTCGATTAACTTTGCCTGTTGAGCAGTTTTTAAATTATTTAAAGTCAGAAAAACAGCTCAGCTTAAACACACAAATTAATTATCGGCGTCAACTTTATGCGCTTATGTCATTGGCAAAAGATGCCGAAATTTCAACTTGGCAAGATTTAGACTCTTCAGCTGTAAGATTGTTAATTAGTCGTAGCAGACAAACAGGGTTACAAGCTAGAAGCTTATCATTAAGATTATCTGCGTTGCGCAGCTTTTGTGATTGGATGGTAAAAAATGAATATCTTAACGCCAACCCAGCTCGAGGCGTGCTAAATCCCAAATTAGGTCAGCATCTACCAAAAAATATTGATATTGACGAAATTAATCAGCTACTTGAAATTGACCATAATGATCCGCTTTCTGTTCGTGATAGAGCGATGCTTGAAGTTATGTATGGTTCGGGGTTACGCCTTTCTGAATTAGTTACGCTTAACTGTCGAGAGTTAAATCTAGTTGATGGTGAAGTCCGTGTAATGGGTAAAGGAAATAAAGAGCGAAAACTGCCATTAGGCCGAGAATCTATCAAATGGATTAAACGCTGGTTGTCAATGCGAGATTTTTTTATTCCACAGGATGATGCGCTGTTTATTTCAAAGTTAGGTAAACGAATTTCACCACGTAATGTTGAAAAACGATTTGCCGAATGGGGCGTTAAGCAGGGCTTAAGTAGCCATGTCCATCCACATAAATTACGTCATTCATTTGCAACTCATATGCTCGAATCAAGTGGTGATTTGCGAGCAGTGCAAGAGTTGCTTGGGCATGCTGATTTATCTACGACTCAAGTTTATACGCATTTGGATTTTTCACATCTGTCTGAAGTTTATGATTCAGCCCATCCACGAGCTAAAAGAGGAAAATAAAGATGCACTTTTATCGCTCTATTACTACGATTAAAGCGCTGACTTTCGATCTGGATGATACTTTATATGATAACAGTATGATCGTTGAAAAAGCGGAAGACGAGATGATCAATACGCTTAAGTGTTATGAACAGTTGCATACTTTAACTCTATCTGAGTATTTTACTGAAAAGTATGCCGTGCTTGCTGATAATCCCGAAATCTATCATGATGTTAATGTTTGGCGAGCTCAAACGATTAAATCGTTATTAAGTAAAACCAATATTCCAAAATCAAAATTTACCGACGTGATTGATCAATCCGTTGCCTGTTTTAATTTTTGGCGACATAAGATGAAAGTACCTGAATCAACACACTTATTATTAACTCAATTGGCTGCTAACTATCCTTTAGCGGTGATCACTAATGGTAATGTCGATATTAATCAAATTGATTTGGGGGATTATTTTCAATTTTCCTTGCGAGGTGGTGAATGTACGCGTTCAAAACCTTTTCCAGAAATTTTTAATTTGGCCGCTCATAAATTAGCTATTCCATCACACCATATTTTACATGTAGGGGATAATTTATTAACGGATGTCGCTGGTGCTATTGATAGTGGTTTCTTAGCTTGTTTTATCAATATTTATAATCGCGATATTTTACAACTTGAGGAAGCAAGATGCTTGCCCCACATGGAAATAACTCAATTGTCAGAATTAGAGAATCTGCTATAATCTTTATTGTGTCTGTATAAATAAACAGTAAGATTAAGTGAAGATAAATTATGTTAATACCAGCGATACATTTTCTTAATAAATTTCTTTTTTCTTGGCTGCAAGTCGACAATAGTGGCTCAAGATATGATAACAATATTAATAATACACTCGACATTAATGCTGGTTAATGTTTTCGATTACTAAAATAGGTTATGAACGTAATGCAAAATAATAAATCATTATTAGACGACCTGAATACAGAACAACAAAATGCAGTCACCACCGATAATCAATATACCATTGTCCTTGCTGGAGCAGGGAGTGGTAAAACGCGAGTTTTAGTTCACCGTATTGCTTGGCTTTGTATTGAGAAACATTATTCACCAGGATCAATTTTTGCGGTTACTTTTACCAATAAATCTGCTGCAGAAATGCAAGAGCGAATTCAAACATTAGTAGGCGAAAGTTATTTTAATGGGATGTGGGTAGGGACATTTCATGGGCTGACTCACCGTTTATTACGCATGTTTCCTGAACAAGCTAAGTTGCCACCAAATTTTCAACTTATTGATTCTGAAGACCAAGTTCGGCTCATCAAACGGATTTTTCGGGAATTAAAAATAGATGAAAAACAATGGTCACCTAAACAATGTGCTGCTTTTATTTCCACTCAAAAAGAAAAGGGGTTACGTGCTGGCGATATTGTTCCAGAAGATCCTAAACAAGTTATGTGGCAAACGATTTATCGCGATTACCAAGCTATTTGTGATAGAGTTGGTTATGTTGATTTTTCTGAATTAATCCTAAGAGCTTATGAACTGCTTTGCCGTGATAATGAAGTATTAACTTATTGTCATCACCGTTTTTGCAATATCCTCATTGATGAATTTCAAGACACAAATCATATTCAATACCACTTTGTACAAAAGTTAGCAGGTGGGACTGCCAATGTAATGATAGTAGGGGATGATGATCAATCTATCTACAGTTGGCGTGGTGCTAATGCAGATAATCTTCAATTATTTATTAATGATTATCCTGAAACTGAAATAATTCGATTAGAGCAAAATTACCGTTCGACAGGTAATATTCTTGATGTAGCAAATAAATTAATTGCACAAAATAAAAATCGGTTGGGAAAAAACTTATGGACAGATAGAGGCAATGGTGAACTCATTTCGCTTTATGTTGGCTTTAATGATGTTGATGAAGCGAGGTTTGTTATTGGTCAAATAAAAAAACTGCATCAAGAAGGCGAAAATTATGCAAGTTGTGCAATTTTGTACCGAAATAATGCGCAATCACGCATCTTTGAAGATACCTTGTTACAAGCTGGATTACCTTATCAGATTTATGGCTCTATACGTTTTTATGAACGGCAAGAGGTAAAATTAGCACTTGCTTATTTACGATTATTGCACGACCACAATAATGATATGGCGTTTGAAGCTACAGTCAATACACCGCCACGAGGTATTGGTAATGTTACGCTAGATAAAGTTAGATTGGCAGCAAAGCAACATAATATTTCATTGTGGCAAGCGTGTATAATGCTAATCCAAGCTAATGCATTGACAGAAAGACAGTGTTCGGGAATTAGTCGTTTTTTGGAGTTGATAGATTCTATTTTTAATGAAGTAGGTACGCAACCATTTTATAAGCAACTCGACGCGATTATTAAATTATCTGGTGTATTGCAAATGTATGAGCAAGAACCTGGCATTAAAGGTCAATCCAGATTAGAAAATCTTGAAGAATTAATATCCGCAGCTGAGCAGTTTTATCTTTCTAATGAAAACACGGTTATTGAAGACAGCGAAACGGGTAAAACATTGACTGTTTTAGAGTCTTTTTTAGCTTATACGTCGCTAGAAAGCCGGGATGCAAATCGCGAGCAAGATTTAGTTCAATTGATGACACTGCATTCAGCCAAAGGCCTTGAATTTGATAATGTATTTATTGTTGGATTAGAAGAAGGGTTATTTCCAGCCCTACGCTCTTCCCAAGAACCTGAAAAAATAGAAGAAGAAAGGCGTCTTGCTTATGTTGGTATTACTCGAGCTCGTAAATTTTTGACCCTTTCATTAGCTGAGCTAAGGCGTCTATATGGACGTGAAGAACGTAATTTACCTTCCCGCTTTTTGGCGGAATTGCCTGTTGATAAATTAAATGAAATTAGTTATCGAGGCGATATTACCTTATCAGGCAAAGAAAAATATTATGATTCCAATGAAGATAGGCAACCTTATCGTGATCGCCAAAAATCTTATATTAAGAAAACTTGCCAAAGTGATGGTTACACATTAGGTCGTAAAGTGTTGCATAACCGCTTCGGCGAAGGCACGATTGTTAACCTTGATGGAGACGGCGATCATAAGCGAGTACAAATTGCTTTTGTTGATGAGGGAATTAAATGGTTGGTAGTTAAACTGGCTAATCTTACCTTACTGTAAACTTCATTTTTAAGTAAGATTCTATAATTATCTGATGAAACGGGGATTGAGCGTTAAATTAATCCCCGATTTTAATCTACCTTATTGATCTGCTTGTTCTCTTACAGATTCCGAAAAAATCTGGTCAAATGGTTGGTTAGTTCGATTACAAATCCAATTATCATTTATATATTCAAAATGATAACCTTGTATACGAGTGGCTAACCAGACCTGAAAAAGAGGCTCTTGGGTATTAACGATGATTTTACTGCCATTGGGAAAACTAACAGTAATGACATTGCCATTTGCTTCATAGTCCAAATCGATATCATGCTTATCTGCATAATCATCCAAATACAATTCAAGTTTATTAAATAGCTCATCAGTAAGTGCATGGAATTGTGCGGTATTCATAAAAGTATAATCGGTTAGGTAAATAATGGCATGATATTAGCATAAATAGATATGCTCTGCCACACAGCAAGGTGGCAAGAGTAAAATAGGTACAGATTTAATTATTAAGGTGCTAGCGGTAATGAACAACCAATAACAAGTAACTTATATTGCTCACTACCTTGGTTTGTATTTACCCAGCGATTTGGCATTTCAATTGTATTGACTAATGTTCCATCGCCAAAGTTGTTTTCAATTGTTCTGAGTTTGCCCTTTGCTAATTCCATTTTATCGCAATTAGCATAATAATCAATTTTAATGGAATGATAAGGCGTTTCAGTACCATCATTATTTTTTTGAACTAATGCTGGACTGTAGTTAGTCACTTCACTAAATACACGGATTTTAGTATTAAAAGGGTGAAGTTTAATCGATTTTCTATCTAAAAAAGAATAACCAACAATATCATCTTCGTTCGATTTCGATATTGGAATGAATTGCTCACCGACTCTAGGATCTTTCAAGCTTTCAGCTGCTGTATTTTCATTTTTTTTAGCGTCATTATCGATTTTTTCTTCAGCAGCATGGCTAAATGTGGCAAAAGAAAAGAGAATTAAAAATAAACTGACCTTTTTCATTTAAATATTATCTCCATCTTTTGAGGTAGTTTCTATAGGGTTAATGTGCGTTTGAGGTTGTTGTTCCTGTTCCTGTTCCTGTTTTTCTTTTTTCTTTTGCATCTTTTCTTTATATGCTTTGATTTTTTCTTGAAGCTCGGCTTCTTGTTTTTCAATAATTGGTTTTAGATCTGGTCGAATAACAAATAGTTCTTTTTTCTCTATATCACCTTGGATAGAACAAAAAATACTACTTTGGTTATTGGCAACTTGTTCTAAGTAAAGTGCTTTATTAATAGTTCCGATCCTTGGTATAACGCCATCAATAGCATAAGGATCGTCTTGCCATGTTGCTGGATTTAATTTGTGATCATAAATTTGGGAATTTGCTATGTAAACATTGGTATTGTATGGTAACCAATTAATATTATTTAAAGCGCCTTTAACCTCAATTTCATTATTATCAAAGATAAAACCCCAATATAAAAAATAACCATACAAGGAGGTTGGAATATAGATATTACGATAACCAATAATCTTTAAACCATGATATTCAAGTGTTTTTTTAAACATGACTTGGTTTTCATCAAGATTTTGAATAGACTTAACGGGAATATAGGTTACCTGTTCAGGCGTAGTCGCTAAGTCAACATATTGGTTGATTGATTCTTGGTGTTTAGCAAGTTGTTCAAAAAACTGATTATCACATTGGAGAAATGTATCAATTACTTTGTCTGTTTCACGTTGCTCGGTATTGGTCTGTGCAAAAGATATACAAGAAATAAATGAAGCACAAACAAGCACAGAAAGTTTTTTTAGAAGCATGGTGAGTTTCCTTGACCAATAAATTATACTTATTTTTTGGGGAAAATTATTGTAAAGTAATGTAAATATGTGTGTCAATTAACATTACGTAAATCCTCAATAAAGACGATTAAATCGCCGTTTTTAAATGATATTTTAGCCAAATCACTAATAATTTTGTTTCTTAAACTCACACATCCACCCAATGATAGCGTTTGCTTTGTTAAGGGATACTGAAAACCTGTGATAGTTAAACCAGTCACTTTTGAAAGTGGCATTAGCGAAATAATACGATTTTTTACATTAGTCATCTTTTGATAACGTTTGGCAAAAAAGAAATAGCAATAATTATCATAAAATGTTATTTGAAATCGATGATAATATTTCATTGCAACAGAAATATTACCTAAAAAGTGATCGCTAGCATGACCGCAAGCGCCATAAATATCGAATGTGGTTACGCCTTTATCTGCTAAAAACAAGATTGCCTTTTCAAAATCCGTTTTATTTTGATCGGGAGTGTGGATAATTTCAGTTTGCTTTGGAATGGTAAGGTTATTATTGAAACTATCTAAATCACCAATAATAAAATTGGGTATAATCGGTGAGTTAATCAAATAGTTATGATAAGCGCCGTCAGTTGCTGCAATATAGGTATAGCTATCTAAATTGTTGGGGTAAAACTTCGGCGGCTCACCATTGACAAATAGTAGGGCTGTATTTCTTTGCATGATTACTTTCTCAGATGTCTTTATCCGTTAAGCCGTAACATCTTGCTTTCTGGGATGAAATGTAAAGGGTAAACGACGGTGGTGGTAGTCATTCACCCATTGTTTAGTGTGTGAAGGATGTCAAAAAGCTAATGTATAAGCCATAATAATTGCATCTTCTCGTTTACCATCAGTTGTTGGATAATAGCCTTTTCGAACTGTTATTTGGTTAAAACCCAATGATTGATATAGTCTTATTGCTGGTGAATTTGATTGCCTTACTTCAAGCCAAAGTGTTGTAATTGGGCTTGGCGATGTTATGGTTATTAATTTCTCTATCAAGTGGTTGAGTAGATCTCTAGCCAGCCCTTGTTTTCTAAAATTGGGATGGATAGCGATATTAAATAACTCAGCTTCATCGAATGCTTGGTGGCAGATACAAAATCCTACTAGCTGATTATCGACAGTTATTTTAAAATTTAAATACCCATTCCCTTGGTTTGAAAAGAATGTCTGTTTTGACCACGGTATCGCATGGCAGATCTGTTCTAATTTGAAGGCTTTGGTTAAATCATTTTTTGTTAGGGTGGAAATCGTTTTCATATTGACATAATTGTTGCCAAAGTTGGCGTTTTTGTTGTGATGCATTTGCAAGTAAGTCTAAACTTATGGTTTGAATTGTAAGTGAATGCTCCCAATGCTCATCAGGTTTAATATCAATAAACCAAACCACGGTTTTAATCTCACTAGCAGGTATAATAAGCTGTGAAGGCGTTAAGACCAGTACTTGCTCTTCGGTAAGACGAATAGCATTTAAAATATCAAAATAGATTTTTTGCGTTGGTTTTTGTTCGGCCACAACGATTAAACGAATCTCGTCACTAATGTGTGTGGATACTTCACCTTTCAATACGGCTGGTCTGCGCAAAACATACTGCGTTATATTGCATTGCTTTAGGTACCAATCTTGTTGCGTCATTATCGACTTAAGTTTTTTATTAGAGATTAAAGGTGGTTAATTGTATAATCAACGCATCAATTTATAAAGGTTTTTCATCGAGGAAATATGGCCATATCCACTTTTACTCCTGCAAGTCAGGTTCTTGAGCGCCGCCAAGCATTTTTTAACGATAAAAATGTGGTGATAGCAGGTGATATCCAAGATAGTTATCCATCGGTTATGTCAGCAAATCAAGTTAAGATTCATTGCACACAATTTCATACGTATTTACGTTTAAAAAATAGCGCACGAGGCAATCATACCTATTTTTCATTGTTGCCAGAAGCGGATTTTTACGTTGGAATGAACACACTGATTTACTATTGGCCCAAAACGAAAAGTGAAGCGCAGTTTCAGCTATCGTATTTATTACATAATATGCCTAAAGGGAGTGATATTTTTATTATTGGTGAAAATCGCACAGGCGTAAAAAGTGTTGAATCTTTATTAGGCGATTTTGGGACAATTCAAAAAATAGATAGCGCAAGACGTTGTGGGTTATATCATTTTCAGGCAGAAAGCCGTTTAGCGTTTGATCTTAATGAGTGGTGGTTAAGTTATCATTTAACTATTGAAAATCAAGATATCGAAATTAAAAGTTTGCCAGGTGTATTTAGCCAAAAAGGGTTAGATGCAGGCAGTGAGTTATTATTAAATGCATTAATAGATCATGCTGATATTATAAAAGGCAATGTATTGGATGTGGGCTGTGGCTCGGGTATATTATCTACAGTGCTTGGTAAATTATGCCCTGATATAGAACTGACGTTATCCGATGTTAGTAGCGCAGCAATTGAGTCAAGCAAAATGACGTTAGCTAGTAATAGTGTAAATGGGGCCGTTGTAGCCAGTGATGTTTTTTCTCATTTAAATGATAAATATCATCTTATTGTTTCGAATCCCCCTTTTCATGATGGTAAACAAACCAGTTACACTGCGGTTAATTCCTTAATTAAGGAAGCTAAAAAACATTTAAAATTAAATGGTTATTTGTGCATTGTGGCAAATTCATTTTTACCGTATCAAGCCATTTTAGATGAAACATTCAAATGTGTTGAAGTGATAGCCCAAACGACTAAATTTAAAGTTTATTTAGCAAGCCATTAATAAGTGAGGTTTGTTTATTTTTTAAAGAAAAGGATGCGTTGCAATACATATCACAAGTTTTATAAATAAAGGGGCGATTTTATCACCCCTTTATTTTAAAATGTAAATAGTTGTTAGATTTAAATTGATTTCACTATTATTGATATCATATCTAGATTATGAGAGGGCTTCTTTTAATGCCTGCATTTCATTATAGGTAAAATCACAGCGCGTAAATTCTTGATCAAGAAGAATAGGAACAGAGTTGCTTTCACCGACTACGGCCAACGCATTACATTTATTTCTAATCCTATCACCTATAATGATTGGTCCACCGTTTGAGTCTTTATTAAAATTGGCTGCATATTTAGCATTTATTCCTTGTGCATTGTTTGCACGATATAAAGCAGTTATTATTTTACCATAAGAGACTAATTTAACTGGCACAATAACAGGTGTTAATTTTTGCCCATTAATTTCCTTGATAACTTTTGTCATTTTATGTGTTCTTAAAAAACATCCTAAACTCATCCATGTAACCAATAACAACAAAAGAATAAGACCAGTAGTAGCCACAAATACAGTTCGCATATTATCAATAGCTAAATTGAGTGTTACTAGTGATGGATCATCGGCAGAAGCCACAGTTACAACTTGATAATTTCCTTTTTTCCCTCCAATGAAAGTATAATCACGCTTAATAACTTGTCCTGTATCAGTGGTAATTTTCACTGAACAGTTATCAACCGCACGTTTTGCACGACATGTTCCTTCTACATCATAGTTAACCACAACTGGATTCCGTGATATTTTATAATCATCAATTAATCCAGGATAATTTCTTATGCCCATAAACATAGCTAACACAAATAAAATTATTGCTGCACCTATTCTTCTTATTTGATGAAGTGAGCCTTCTTGCTTTAGTTTCATAACTTTTAAAGGGCGAGTTGGAAATACTTCTACTAATTTATTCGTCAATCCCATTTTATCAATATACTCCTTACTAAAATAAAAATTTCATGTCTAAACTAAAATTGTGTTATTAAAGGTTAACCTTTAATAACACAATAAAATTAACAAGTTATTACTTTCTTTTATTAAATTGGACTAAATCTTATCATAATATTTATTTTATAGGAATCACTCGCGTTGTTTCAGTGATTTGAAAAATGATATCAAATTAAATAACTCTGGAAAACTGTTGCTGCCTTGCCATTTTTCGCATATAAATATCAAAGCACATACAAATGTTGCGTATCAGTAAATGCCCTTTACGTTGAACTTTAATTATCTTGTCATTTACTGTGACTAATCCATCTTGTTGCAATGGAGCGAGTAGTTTTAAGTCTTCAGCAAAATAGTTATCGAACTGGATATGAAATTGTTCTTCTATTGCTTTTTTATCTAAATAAAAGTGGCAAATGAGTTGCTTGATTACATCTCGACGAATGATATCATCTTGATTTAAATTAAATCCTTTCCATAACCCATGACCTTTTTGTTCAACTTGACTTTGATAGCTACTCAGATCTTTTTGGTTTTGCGCATAACTATCACCTAACATACTAATGGCTGACACACCCAGCCCTAGTAAATCCGCATCTCCTTGCGTTGTGTAACCTTGGAAATTGCGGTGTAATTTATTTTCTTGCTGAGCAATAGCCAGCTCATCAGCGGGTTTGGCGAAATGATCCATACCAATAAAGTGGTAACCAGCATCGGTTAATTTTTTGATGCTTGTTTGTAAAATTCGCAATTTTTGGTTGGCATTCGGTAAATCATCATCTTTAATTTTACGTTGCGCGGCAAAACGATTTGGTAAATGAGCATAATTAAATACACTTAAACGATCGGGTGAAATATCTATCACTTTATTGAGCGTTTCGGTAAAGCTTTCTACGGTTTGCTTGGGTAAACCATAAATTAGATCTAGACTAATAGAGTGAAAACGATTTTTTCGTGCCTGATTAATAAGAGAACGTATTAGTGTTTCATCTTGTCTGCGATTAATTAGATTTTGGATTTCGTGGTTAAAATCTTGAATCCCCATACTCAACCTGTTAAAACCAACACTCGCTAAGTGGTCGATGGTTTGTGGCGTAATTTCACGAGGATCGATTTCGATCGACAGTTCGGCATTATCCGCAAAATTGAAGTGCTTTTTTAGCGAAGTAATCAGCCGAGTAATTTCATCATCAGTTAAAAAAGTCGGCGTACCCCCTCCCCAGTGCATTTGTGTCACTGTGCGTTGTTTGAATAATTTTGCCCGTTCGGCAATTTCAATATCCAAAATATCGAGGTATTTGGTGACTTTTTTTGTTTGGCGAGTAATGAGTTTATTACAACCACAAAAGTAACAAAGTTTATGGCAAAACGGGATATGTACATAAAGCGATAATGGCTTTGTAGGATAACGTGTGGCGGCCGATAAAAAGTCCTGTTTGCTAAAATCTTCATTAAATTCAAGTGCAGTAGGATAAGAGGTATATCTTGGACCAGAATAGTTATATTTTTCAATTAACCCCTGATCCCATAATTGCATATCAGTCATGCTGTTACTTCCGTTTAAATCTCTGTTTAGTGCTGTTATTTTTATCGAATTTTCTTATCAGTTTTCGATGATTTCTAATTTTTGTTTTAATTTTTATTTGATTGGTTTTATTTAAATATAACAATGTGCAAATTAATAACCCAAAATATAAACTTAGCATAATTAATATTGGCATTATGATTCGCTCGCTTTTAAGTTATTAATTAGAGGCATAAAAAATAAAGGTTGTGACATTAAATCACGAGCCGAAACTTAACTATTACAATGGCATTCCAGCTCGCATATCAGAAATATACAATCATGAGTATTAATTATATTTTCCTACCATTAGTTTCGTTTTAACAAACTAACAATATCTTCTTTCTTGTCGTCTTGATCTTCAATATCATCAAAATCGTCGTCAGTATAACCGAGCTGTTGCATTAACTCATCAATTCGATTTAATTTACTATCAAGATAAGTTTGTTGCTCTTTAGTTAGTTTGCTATTTTGCTCGACTAAATCCAGTAACTTATCTAATTTTGGATCATTTTCTAGTTGTTCTAACTCTTGTTGTGGAGATAAATTTGATGATAAAACCATTTTAGTTGGTTTAGTAGGTTGTTTAGCTTGTGTGACATTACTTGAAGTTTCCGTAATTAAGGAAATGGGCTTTTTGCTACCCACACGTGGATCTTTGACTGTTTTTGTCGAATTTTTATTCTTGTTATTTTCTTGATTATTAAAGCGGGAACCACTTGGCAAACCTTTATGTTTGCGTTTACGCTTTAGTTCACGAGATTCTTCATTGATCTCTTGACGGCTTTTCTTAGTTTTTTGTTTCGATTTATTTTTTAACATACAATCTCAATTTAATACCAGAGTTAAAGATTTAGCTAGTATTTTAACAGTAACTTGACCAGATAGCTATGATGAAGCATCAATGCTAATTTGTGATTGTAAAAAATGAGATTTATGTATAATCTGAGCCAACTATTTGAGAATTAATTGCAATAGAGAAACATAAAACATGAACAATCATTTAAGCCCTTATATGCAATTTAGTCGTAAAGAGTGGGCTAGCTTACGTAATGCAGAGCCAATGACATTAACTTGTGACGAGTTAGTCTCTCTACAAGGCATTAATGAAGATCTGTCAATGGATGAAGTAAGTGATATCTATCTACCTTTATCCAGATTGCTTAATTATTACATTAGTAATAGTTTTAGTCGGCAGGCTGTTTTATCTAAATTTTTAGGCAAAAGCCAAAAAATTCCTTATATCATTGGTATAGCAGGAAGCGTTGCTGTGGGGAAAAGTACTACAGCTCGTGTATTGCAAGCATTATTATCTCGTTGGCCTGAGCATCGCAAAGTGGCTTTGGTGACAACTGATGGTTTTTTATACCCCAATAAATGCCTTGAAGAACGTGGAATAATGAATAAAAAAGGCTTTCCGCAATCTTATGATATTAAAAAACTGATCAATTTTGTTGCTGATATTAAGTCTGGCCAAGCACAGGTTAAAGCCCCCGTTTATTCTCATTTAGTTTATGATATTGTTCAAAATGAACAAATTATTCTCGATAGCCCTGATATTTTAATTCTTGAGGGATTAAATGTGTTACAAGGCGCTGTAAATTATGCACAAGCCAATAATCGTGTTTTTGTTTCTGATTATGTTGATTTCTCAATTTATGTTGATGCCGATGTTTCGTTGCTACACAATTGGTATGTCAATCGTTTTTTAAAATTTAGAGCAGGAGCATTTAGCGATCCCAATTCTTATTTTAATCATTACTCAAAATTGCCAGAGCAAGAAGCGCTTAACATCGCAAACCGTCTTTGGCATGAAATTAATGAATTGAATTTAATAGAAAACATCCTACCAACAAGGGAAAGAGCCAGCCTTATCCTAACTAAAGGCAAAGATCATAAAGTTGATTGTGTTCAATTAAGAAAATAATTTAAAAAGGGGAAGAAGATCGATATGAAATTAACAATAAGATCAATTTGTAAGTTAATTTTTTTAGTATTAACAGCTATCGCTTTTATACCTAATATTTATGCAGCAAATCATGACGAATATCAAGGTGTAACTTGTTTTAGCAAAAAACACATTATGGAAAAACAAATTGATAAGGCAAAAAAGGCGGGTAACTTGCACCAAGCTCAAGGGCTTGAAAAAGCATTACATGATATCAATACATATTGTAATGATGATGATTTAAAAGCTAAATACACCGAAAAAGTAATTGAAAAGACTAAAAAAGTTGCCGAAAAAGAGCAAGCTTTAGCTAAAGCGCAAGCAAAAAGAGACTCCCAAAAAATAGCTAAACAAAAGCTAAAATTAAGTGAAGCTCAAAAAGAGTTGAGAGAAGCTAAAACTAAATTAGCTGAATTTTATAAAGAAATTCAAGCTAAATAAGGATGTGAATTCAAGCATAATTAACACCTTATTTACTGTCACTGATTTAGCGTTGAATATGTTCAATATATTTACATATATGAAAATAGAATATAAAATATTCAGCATTTTCAATACAATGGATAAGGTTATTTTAATGGCTAGCTTTTGGAAGAAAACATTCGGCGGTTTATCGGCAAGGTATTTAATACGACAATATTTATTTAGTTTTATAATTACTCTTCCTCCTTTATGTACCCTGATCTTCAAATTTAAAATGCCTGAAAGCATATATACAGTGATAGCTCTTTTAATATTATGGGGTTTATATCCATATTCTCGATTTGTTTATGAAAATGTTATTAGTTATATCGTTGGTGATAATACTTTCATTGTAAGTACAGAAACATGGCTCGTTACTAAATTCTTTACAATGGTAATATGCTTTGCTTTTAGTTGGGTGCTTGCTCCATGTGGGTTATTATATTTATATTTTCAATCATCTAAGTTAGGATAAAGCGCTTATAACTAGACTTTTTTATTTAAAAAGAGTATGGTGTGCGCTTTGTTACGTGGTTCGTGAACCTCCCACGCTAAAAAACTAAGGAAAATTATGAATAAAGTTACACTACTTGGCGATCAATCTGTTCGCTATCCTACAACCTATTGTCCTGAAATACTCGAAACGTTCGATAATAAACACCCAACTAACGATTATTTTGTTAAGTTTAATTGCCCAGAATTTACTAGTCTTTGTCCTATCACTGGGCAACCTGATTTTGCGACGATTTATATTTCATACGTACCTAATATTAAAATGGTTGAAAGTAAGTCACTCAAGCTATATCTATTTAGCTTTCGTAATCATGGTGATTACCACGAAGATTGCATCAATATTATTATGAAAGATCTTATTAAACTAATGGATCCTAAATATATTGAAGTCTGGGGAAAATTTACCCCTCGCGGTGGAATCTCTATCGATCCTTATGCAAATTATGGTAAAGCCGGCACTAATTGGGAACAAATAGCGATGAGCCGTTTGGCTAATCACGATCTTTATCCTGAAAAAGTCGATAATCGCTAATTCAATTTACCCTAACAGGAAACTCTCAATGCAAACTCGTAAAGCACTAGTGATATTTTCTGGTGGGCAGGATTCTACTACCTGTTTACTGCAAGCCATTACTGATTATGGTCGTGAAAACGTCGAAACCATCAGCTTTCAATATGGTCAACGTCATGCTATTGAGCTTGAAAAAGCCAAGTGGATTGCTGAAGATCTTGGCGTTAAGCAAACAGTAGTGGATACCTCGGTGATTAAACAGACGACCAATAATGCTTTGATTGATGATTCACAAAAAATCACCGCAGCCAAAGAAGGCGATTACCCTAATACTTTTGTGGATGGACGTAATATGCTGTTTTTGCTTTTAGCTGGTTGTCATGCCAAGCAACACGGTATTAGTGACATTATTATTGGCGTTTGTGAAACCGATTTTAGTGGCTACCCTGATTGTCGTGATATTTTTATTAAATCAATGAATGTATCGATGAATCTTGCTATGGATTATAATTTCAATCTTATCACCCCTTTGATGTATTTGACTAAAGCTCAAACATGGGAAATGGCTGATAAACTGGGTTATTTGGGTTATGTCCGTGACCATACTCATACTTGTTATTACGGAGTTGATGGTGGATGCGGCAAATGCCCGAGCTGTATTCTTCGAGATAAAGGATTAACAGAATACCTTAATCATTCAAATTAATTGAAACACTGGGTTCACTTACCCCATTAAAAAGGACAAATTTATGCACCTGAACGCTAATTCAGAACATATAAACCAATTTACTCACGCACAGCAAATCAAGGCTCTAAGCTGGCTTTCGTTTTTTCATATTTTGGTTATCGCTTCCAGCAATTATTTAGTACAAATTCCATTTGATATTTTTGGTTTTCAAACCACTTGGGGGGCGTTTACTTTTCCATTTATCTTTCTTACCACTGATTTAACTATTCGGGTATTTGGAGCGAGTTTAGCTAGGAAGATAATTTTTGTGGTGATGCTCCCCGCATTGCTATTTTCATATGTGATTTCCGTACTATTTTTTGAAACACATTGGGTTGGTTTATCGGCATTGACGGAATTTAATAGTTTTGTTTTTCGAATTGCATTAGCTAGTTTTGCAGCTTATTTAGTTGGACAATTGATGGATATTACTGTCTTTAACTATTTAAGAAAAAATAAATCGTGGTGGGTTGCACCAACAGCATCGGCTATCTTTGGGAATGGTATTGATACTATTGTCTTTTTTGCTATTGCCTTTTATCAAAGTAGCGATGAATTTATGGCAAATCATTGGGTCGAAATTTCTTTAATGGATTACAGTTTTAAAATTATCATTTGTGGCTTATTCTTTTTGCCTCTTTATGGTGTGATTTTAAATTTTATCCTAAAAAAATTAATGTTTGTCTCCAAAACTAATTAATCGTTATAACCTAAATTTCACTGACTTATCTTAATAAACTAAAACTCATTAATTATTTTTGATGAGTTTTAATTCTATTTTCAATGCATACAATAAAGACTATAAAAAACGTTCAGAAAAGTTATTGATTTTATTGAAGTTTTTATTTTCAGTATTTGCAATAAAATTGCTCAATCTGTTGTTACACGTTTTGCTAAAAAGCGAAGAACTGTGCATAATATATGTTATAAAATATAATCAATATCAATAATAATAAAATATGAGGTGGGAGGTGGACAAAGTATGGCATTAGTAAAACATTTAGCTATATTTAGCCTATTGTTAGCTTTAGCGGGGTGTGACAATAAAGAAACAGAACAAACAGCAAATGCAGAGCAATCATCACCGCAATTAGCAACAGAAGTTATTGATAACAGCAACACGACCAAAATTGGTGAGCCTAATGAAAATAATAAAATAGCGCAAGATGAATCACCAACAACGGTTTTTAATCCCACACCAGAATTAATCGAAAAATATCATGGTAAGGCCTTAACGGTCATTGATAGTTCCGAAACCATTCTGGATGGTTCTAGCACGTTGATTATAACCTTTTCTGTTCCTTTAAATCCTAATCTTAATTTTTCTAATTTGCTTCGTCTAGTTGATAAAAAAATGGGTAATGTTGATGGAGCTTGGGAGCTGTCGGATAATGGACTCGAATTAAGACATCGATACCTTGAACCCAACCGTGAATTAGAGCTCACTATCGATAAAATGTTAGTTGCAATTAATGGCAACAGCTTAAAAGAAGTCTACCAAACCGAATTTAAAACTCAAGATCGCCAGCCGTTTGTTGGTTTTGCCAATAGTGGTGTTTTATTGCCTAGCAAATCAATGAGTGGTTTACCGATTACTACGCTTAATGTTAATAAAATTGATGTTAACTTCTTTAAAATTAAACCTGAACATTTATCGGATTTTATTTCTGATTATGGGTTTATTAATCAAATAACAAGTTGGAACTCAAATAATATCAATAAATTTGCTGATTTAGTTTATTCATCTCGCTTTGATCTTAACCCTAAACGTAATTTTCAAGAAACGGTATTGCTTGACTTATCCTCAATTTCTCAATTACAGCAAGAAGGTATTTATTTTGCCGTTATGAATCAAGCGGGAACTTACAATTATTCCAACCCTACATCACTATTTTCGATTAGCAATATTGGTATTGCTGTTCATGCGTATGAAAATGGTAAATTATCAGTGCTTACGCATGCACTAGACAATGGTCAGCCTCTTGGCGACGTTGACATATTGATTTTATGTAATAAAATCATTCGAGAGAGCAATAAAAACTGTTCCACCATTTTAGCTAAAACTGATGCAGACGGTTATGCTGAAGTAACCTTACCAAAAGGTATGGATTATGCTTTACTTACCGCAAATAAAGGGCAACAAATTTCTTTTGTAAATTTAGATCGTAATGCATTAAATTTAAGCAAGTATAACTTAGTCGGTTCGGCTTTTTATCAAAAACAGCTATTTGTTTTTGGCGCTCGTGATTTATATCGCCCTCAAGAAACGGTTTATTTTAATGCGCTTTTACGTGATGCTAATGGTAAGCCATTGCCAACCCAACCTATTGTGGTTGATGTTATGTTACCTGATAATCAAATTGTTGAAAATTTTACTATCAATGCTAAAGCTGACTCAAATGGCTTATATCAGTGGCAATATGTTATTCCTGCTAATGCAGCAACAGGTAAATGGGCTTTTCGTTTTAATCTAGGTGATGATAACTACCGTTATGCCGGGTTTCATGTGGAAGAATTTTTGCCAGAACGCATGGCAATGGAAATTACAACCACATCAGACAAGCCGGTTATCTTGGATAAGAATGTTAGTTTTAATGTTAAAGGTTGGTATCTTTATGGTGCTCCAGCAATAGGTAATAACTTAGAAGGTCATGTTTATCTCAAAAAAGCAGATTCAATTGCTAACTTAGCCAATTATAAAATTGGACGTGTGACTGATGATAATCTTGATCGCCAACTTGATAATATTGACATGGTTCTGGATAAAAATGGGATTGCACAAGTTGGCATTGATACTAGCGATTGGGGTAAATTAAGCTCTCCAATTAAAGTTATTTTACAAGCAAGTTTGCTTGATTCTGGTGGACGCCCTATTACACGTTATGCAAGCCAAACAATTTGGCCAACTGAAAAAATGCCTGTGGTACGTGCGTTGTTTTCTCAATCGCTTTATTATGATTGGTCAACAGATCGTTATGAAAATAGTCCCACAGTTGATAAAGGCGCTAATGCTGAATTTGAAGTTGCCTATGTCAATACTGACGGAAAAAAGCTAGCATCAAATCATTTAAAAGCAAAAATTATTCGTGAACGTCGCAACTATTATTGGAGTTGGTCTGACGATGCAGGGTGGCACCAAGAATCTAATTCCAATGAATTTGTTGTTCAAGAACAACCACTAACTATTGATGAAAATGGTACAGCTAAAGTGAGTTATCAAACAGAGGATTATGGATCTTATCGTATTGAAATTGTTGATACTACAAATAATATTAGCAGTAGTTTACGTTTTCGGAGTGGTTACAATTGGGAAGATAACACAAATGGTACAAATGCTGTTCGGCCTGATCAAGTTAAACTAAGCCTTGATAAAACTGCTTATTCAGTTGGTGATACCGCAAAAGTACGTGTACAAGCTCCTGTTGCTGGATCAGGCTATATTTCACTTGAAACCAATGACGGAATGTTATGGAAAAAAGATATTGCTGTTGATGATCAAGGTCTAGATGTTGAGATACCAATTAAAGACTGGGGACGCCATGATATTTATATTAATGCTATGATCATTCGTCCATCAACCGATGCTGCTGTACAAACAATTAAACGAGCAATTGGTTTACTTTATTTGCCAATTGATACGTCAAATCGTCAATTAACCGTGAGCCTTGACGTTCCGCAAAAAACAGAGCCAGAAAAAACAATTCCAATTAAAGTTAAAATGGATAAAAACGCAATACAACAAGATCACAAAGTAACCGTATTGGTTTCAGCCGTTGATTCGGGGGTATTGAACATTACTGGTTTTGCAACACCTGACCCATACAGTGCATTCTTAGGGCGTAAACGCTATAATGTTGATCTTTATGATGTATATGGCAAATTGATTGAAGGCAAAGGGCGTAATGTAAATATAAGTTTTGGGGGGGATGCTTTACTCGGCGCAGAAAATACAGGGGGTAAAACACCATTAACTGACGTCAATATTGTTGCCCAGCAATTGCAAACTATCGAACTGAACAATGAAGGTGAGGGGGTTGTTAATCTTACTTTACCTGATTTTAATGGCGAATTGCGCATAATGGCTCAAGCATGGGATGATAGCCGTTTTGGTAAAGCAGAACAAACTATGATAGTTGCTTCACCAGTAATTGCAGAGCTATCCACTCCGCGATTTTTATCTGGTGGCGATCAAGCCACATTAGCGCTAAATCTTCATAATTTAACCGAAAAAAAACAAACAATACAGCTTGAAGTTTCAACAGGAGGTTTGATTTTTCAAAATTCGGTAAACACTACAGCAATAACTTTAGAAAGCAAGCAAAGGCAGATTATTCAATTGCCTGTTGTTGCCAATTATGGTTATGGGCAAGGATCTATAACAATTAATGTTAAAGGGATTTTGTTAGATGATGGTTCAAATTACCAAATCAAACGTTCATGGCATGTAGGCGTTAGACCTGCTTATGCTGCGACCACAAAATACTATGCGGCAGCAATAAATGGTGGTGACAGCTGGGTTTTACCTGAAGATAGTATTGCCGAAATGATTGAAAATACGATTGATGGTAAATTGATTGTATCAAATCAACCACCGCTGAATATAGCTCAGTATATCAAGTCGTTATTGTCCTATCCGTATGGCTGTTTAGAACAGACTATTAGTAGCTTAATGCCATCATTATATGCAAACCAAGAACAGCTGGCTGCATTAGGAATCAAAACTGAATCGGATACCAAACGTCGCGAAAAAGTACAAGCAGGGATTTCTCGAATATTATCAATGCAACGTAATGATGGTAGTTTTGGTTTATGGACTAAAGATAGTGCAGAAGATCATTGGTTAACCGTGTATGCGACCGACTTTTTATTGCAAGCTAAAGAGCGTGGTTATAATGTTAATAATGCTGCACTTGATGCGGCTATTTCTCGTATTAACCAATATATTTATGATGTGAATGTATTTAATAGTTTACAAAACTATAATGATAATTCACAAGTAAGTGACTACACGCAATTTGCAACTAAAGCTTATGCTTTAATTGTACTAATCAAACAAAATAAAATCACTGCACCTGTACGTAATGAAATTAATAAAATGTATCAACAGATCACCGAAAGCGATTTTAAGGTGTTTTCGCCGTTGCCAGTTGCTCAATTAGCATTATCAGCCAAACTTGCAGGTTTTGAAAATATCTATAACAGCTTAATGCCACAAGTATTTACAAAAAGTTACGACAATCAATATTCTTGGCTTGGAGAGTATGGCAGTGCAGTTCGTGATAATGCGTTAATTTTAGCTTTATTGATTGAAAACAAGTTGAGTATTGATAAACAAGCTGACTACTTAATCCATTTATCAGATTTACTCAATGATGCTCGCTATTTTTCAACCCAAGAGCTTAGTGCATTATTTGTGGCGGGTTGGTTATTGGATCAACATAAATCTTCAAAGCAATTTAATGTTACAATTAATAAACAGAGCAATGATGTAGATACTAGCTTATCACGCTCACTCGATTTTGCTAATTTAGCAAATGGATTAACGATTTCGAATCCAGAAAATGCACAGCCACTTTATATTAAATTGACCGTTTCTGGTTATGGTAAAAAACCCCCTGCGCCAACAAGTGATGAAAATAAATTAACAATTAATCGCTCTTATTATGATTTAAAAGGAAATAAAATCCAACCCGATCAGATGAAAGTAGGTGATTTAATGGTGGTTTTATTAGATGTCAACGCTCATAAAGAAGCTATTCATGATGCATTAATCGTTGATTTCTTACCTGCTGGACTTGAAATAGAAAATCAAAATCTAACTAACAGTAGTGTCAGCTTACAGGCGATCCCTGAATTAGCCAACCTATTGAAAGATGATGATAGTAATGATATTAAATATCAAGAATTCCGTGACGATAGATTTGTTGCTGCGGTTGATATCAATCATTATGTGAGTGAAGATTCTTATCGTTCACGGGTAGCTTACTTAGTTCGGGCTGTAACAGCTGGTAATTATAGGATTCCGTATCCTTATGTTGAATCAATGTACCGCCCAGATAGATTCGCTGTTGGTCAATCGCTTAACTTCATGTCTATTGTTGAACGCAAATCAGAATCGAATAATGCCGAGCAATAATAGCATTGGTATTAGAATTGATTAATAAAATACAAACAAAACGATGATCCGCTAACGAAAGTTAGCGGCACCATTTTATATTAAACCATAGATTTTTTGAGGCTTTTTGACAAAAATGAAAAAGCGCCTGCTAAAAATTCTGGCTTTATTGCTTTTTGTACTCCTACTACTAGTTGGTATTTTTTTTATTGCCGATTGCTTATTTCCAATATCAATAGCAAAACAAAAAAGCACACAAACAATTCTTGCACAAGATGGCACTCCTCTTTGGCGATTTGCTGACGAAAACGGTGTGTGGCGATATCCTATCAAATTAGATGAAGTGCCCAATGATTATCTTGATGCTTTATTAAATTATGAAGATCGCTATTTTTATCATCATTTTGGCATTAATCCAGCATCATTACTGCGCGCAGCTTGGCAAAATATTACCAATAAAAAAATTATTTCAGGTGGTAGTACTATTTCAATGCAGGTTGCAAGGCTGCTTTACCCTCACGATCGCACCATGATAGGTAAGCTGAAACAAGTGTTTCGAACGCTACAACTTGAATTGCGCTTCAAAAAAGATGAAATTTTAACTTTATATATTAACCATGCACCATTTGGTGGCACAATTGAAGGTTTAGGCGCTGCCAGTTGGTCATATTTTGGTAAAGCACCAAAAGCATTAACGCATAGCGAAAGTGTCTTATTAGCTATATTGCCTCAAGCTCCTAGTCGTTTGCGCCCAGATAGATACCCAGAACGAGCCAAAAAAGCTCGAGATAAAGTTCTAACAAGATTATCTCAATACCAAATATGGTCGCCCGATATTATAAAGCAAGTTCAAAAAGAAGAAGTCTGGGTTTATCCACGTAAAAAAACACAGCTTGCGCCTTTATTAGCTCGCAGACTCAGTCAGCAATACCCTAATATTGACATTATTCATTCAAATATCGATCTATCCCTTCAATATAATCTTGAAGATATTGCTAGAAATCGAAAAAACCAGTTACCACCTAAAACTTCACTTGCTATTTTAGTTGTCGATCATACCGATATGACTGTAAAAGGTTATGTTGGCTCAGCTGATTTTAATGATAAAGAACGATTTGGCCAGGTTGATATGATCAGTGCACTACGTTCACCAGGATCAACATTAAAGCCTTTTATTTATGCATTAGCGATTGATGATGGCATGATTCATTCTGAATCATTATTGCAAGATACGCCTCGAATTAACTCTGATTACCTTCCTACTAATTTTGATAAGAGCTTTTATGGTCCAGTAAGTGCTTCAGAAGCGCTAAAAAATTCGCTAAACCTACCAGCGGTTCAGCTAATTGAACACTATGGTCCTAAAAGATTTACCGGTAACCTTGTGGACATTGGTTTATCCCTTGTATCTACTGGTAATAATCCTAATATTTCATATATATTAGGAGGCGCATCGCTAAGAATGGATAATTTAGTTAGCGCATATAGTGCCTTTGCACGTCATGGACAAGTCAGTCCTTTACGATTTACGCAAATCGAACCACTGTTAAGTAAACCATTTATTAGTGATGGAAGTGCATGGATCACAAGGCAAATGTTAATTAATAACCAACAACTTGCCTATAAAACAGGGACTAGTTATGGCTATCGTGACGCTTGGGCAATGGGTATCAATCCTCGCTATTTAATTGGTATTTGGGTTGGCCGCCCAGATGGTACCCCCGTTGTTGGTCAATATGGTGCTATCACAGCGGTGCCAATTTTGCGACAGGTTAACACGCTATTATTAAACAAAGAACGGCGATTGAATCGACCATTACCCGTGGTGACCAAACCAGCAACCGTTACCTTACACAAAATTTGCTGGCCATCAGGGCAAATACTGTCAGTAACTGATGAAAACTGCCATCGTCAAAAAAGCGCTTGGATATTAAATAACATGGTACCGCCAACGCTTGATACTCTTGCATCGCTTAATAATAACATCTATCGCTCAGGTTGGGTGACTATTTGGGTAAATGATAAAGGAAAACGAGTATCAGCAGATTGCAGCAATGCGCATAAAAAACAAATTGCACTTTGGCCAATAGCATTAGAAAATTGGTTATTACCCAAAGAGCGCCGACAATCAAGGCTCCCTGAGGTTGATAAAAATTGCCCAGTTCTTGGTAAAGATACCTTTTCGCCACTGAATATTATCGGATTGCGCGATAAGCAATTGGTAAAACGCCTACCAGGGCAAAACGATGTCACCATTGATTTAACACTACAAGGTGGCAATGGCGATAAATGGTGGTTTTTAGATGGCGAACTCATTGCGCACACCCATAACGAGCAAAAAACATCCTTAACTATCACTCAAACAGGCTTACATAACCTTTTATTGTTAGATCAGAGTGGGCAAATTGTGCGAATGGCATTTACTTTCGATTAATCATATAGAAAGCAAGCTTGTGGCTGTTGGGTGAGCATTATTTGTAGAATTTGCTAGCGCTATTCACTGTATTACTCAGTATAGTTACAGGCGTCAGAGTAAAATATTTAAAGGAGCATATTGTTAATTGATCTTTTCTTCCATCACATTTTACAAATGCCCCCTTCATTTTTGTATTGTAAAATTTATATTAGATATCGCAATTTATTGATGAAAAATTATAATAAAACCTAATCACTATTATAAAATTTTAAAAAAGGCATAACGCTACCATCAGGCATAAAAACACGATCATTATTTTTTTCTTTGTTCAGAGTAGTTTGATCAACATTGTACCCTAAAAGATTAGATAAAATATATTTATTCATCAACCCACTTAAATAACCAGTTGGGTTTCGAAACGACTCTATAAATTGACAGTTATAACGATCATTTGTTGATATAAACATAAACGGAATTAAAAATTGGTCAACATTTGTGTTGTTTACACCATGCCCAACATTAACGATTTCGCCATGATCTGAGGTATAAATTAAGGTATAATTATCGCTATATTTGTTAATAACATCATACAATGCTTTCACTGTACGATCTGTATGATGGATGGTCAGATCATATTTTTCAGCATCAGGTAAAGCTTGCTTATCAATTTCATCATAATTTTCATAAGGTTGATGACTTCCTCGCAAATGTACGAAAATGAATTTTTTCGGTGAATTGTCTTGCTGAAGCGTTTCCTCTAATAGCTGACTTAAATAAATATCATGCATATCTTTACCAAAAGCGACAACATCGCTCTTACGTGCAATAAAACCAAATTTAGTATCAAATGACCCTTTAATCTCCTGAGCAGGTGAGGCTAGCCAATAAGTTTTGTAATGATTGAATTTAGCCATCTCAATAATCGATTTATTATTAAATAAATTATCATCGCTTTCTGGGACATTAAATGAAAGTGTTAATGCTAATGAATCTCTTGTAATAGCGGCAACAGAGTGGCTGTTTTGAATAATACAAGCACCATTTTGACTAAAAATTTTGGTTATAAACGGTGTTGTTTGTTTAAAAAAAATAATTCTTTCTCATTTGTTATTTTGATAAAAAACATTTTAGTTAAAAAAATTTTAAAAAAATTAATCGATTATTTTTATTAATATTAACATGATTAATAATGAATTTACGCCAATTTTTTTTATTTGCCATATTGGCAAACTATAAAATTAAGTATATTATACACCCACTTTCTGATTGGAAAGTGATATTTTAAAATAAAAGAAATGTAAGAAATATTTAAAGGAGAAAACTATGATGTATTTATCAGCACTTCGTGCTCAAGCTAGAACTTTTTTAGGTAAATTTGCTAAAACCGAAGAAGGTGTAACTGCGATTGAATACGCAATCGTTGCAGCTGGTGTTGCGGCTGTTGTTTCAGTTATTTTCAAGGGTCAGTCAGGTGGTCCAGTTTATGATATGTTATCTAACGTATATACCAGCTTACAAGCTAAAGTACAAAGCATGTTGGTCGTTAATGGCAGTGGCAGTGGCAGTGGTGGTGGTCAGTAACCCTGCTCCTTAATTAGTGCTATGTAACATTTGAAAGTAGACGGTAACAAGTTACCGTCATCATCTAAGATTAAAGCTACTAGGAAGTGATCGGTAGCTTTAATCTGTTTTTAGTAGAAGAGCATGATGAAATATAAAACATGGATAATGAACAATTAAAATTTCCTAGTGAATGGGGTAAAGTTCGTGATTTGGTTTTTCAAGTTCTTGACTTAGAGCTAGTTGAACAACTAAAAAACGAACCCGCCAGAATCCAGCGTGAAGTGCAGACTATAATCAGAGATATTGTTAATTCAGGTAACGTTCATATTACAGCTGACGAATTAAATGTATTGGCTGGTATGATTTGTGATGAAATTGTTGGTTATGGTCCAATTGATTCATTAATGAAAGACGAAACTGTCAACGATATTTTAGTAAATGGTCCGTATAGCATTTATGTTGAACGAGGAGGAGTCCTCAGTAAAAGCGAAAAGTTTTTTATTAATGAGCGACAGTTACTTGATATCGCAAGGCGTTTAGTCAATAAAGTTGGTAAAAATATAGATGAATCACACCCGTTAGTTGATTCACGAATGCCTGATGGTAGCCGCCTTAATGTTGTGATTCCGCCCATTGCAATTGATGGCACCTCGATGTCAATTCGTAAATTTGGAACGGGGCGTCGCACATTCCATGATTTAATTAACTATGGCTCACTAAACGAAGATATGGCTAATTTTTTAGTTATTGCAGCTCGTTGTCGAATGAATATTATTGTTTCGGGTGGAACAGGCTCTGGTAAAACCACAATGTTAAATGCATTATCTGGATTTATTGGTGAACATGAACGAACCATTACACTTGAGGATGCAGCCGAATTAAAACTACAACAAGACCATGTGGTTAGAATGGAAACAAAAGCGGGTGGAGAGGATGGGCGTGGCAAAGTGACCATGCAAAATTTATTAGTTAATGCCCTTCGGATGAGGCCAGACCGAATTATTTTAGGGGAATGTCGTGGTGAAGAGGCCTTTGAGATGCTTCAGGCTATGAATACAGGACACAACGGTTCAATGTCGACATTGCATGCTAACACTGCTAAAGATGCCTTATCTCGCCTTGAAAGTATGATTATTATGGCTCAGCCAGAATTACCCATAGTTGCAATTAGGCACTATATTGCTTCTTCTGTTAATTTTATTATTCAGGCCTCTCGCCTTCCAGATGGACAACGTAAGGTGATGAGTATTACTGAAGTTGTTGGCTTAGAATCTGAAAATATTATCACCCATGATGTGTTTAAGTTTCGTATTAGTGATGAAAGAAACGAACAAGGCAAGATTCAGGGTGAATTTGTTTGTAATGGGTTAATAAAACGATCTGCACTTTATGAAAGTGCTCAATATTATGACATGTCAGACGTGTTAGAAAAGCTTATGTTAAATGCAGTGGGGATCAAATCATGATTCTTGTTCTTTCCGTTATACTTATTCTTATCTCTATTGCTAATATTTGGATTTTACGTCGTCGTAGAGGACGATTACAAGTTTTTTATAATCTGGAAGTTAAAAATAAATCATTATCTAGTTTAGTTGAAGAGCAACTAAGAACACAAAAACTATCTTTTTGGGAGCGATTAGGCTTTGATTTCAATGCACTATTCGGTTCCTACTATAATTTGCTTATAGTGGGTCAATCTAAAGCACGTTTGCTTATTTATATTTTTGCAGGTGTTGTGGCAGGGGTAGTGATGAATCAAAAGTTTTTCAATTACGCTAATTATATAGTAGTTCCATCTAGTGCTATTTTTACAGTTTTCATAATTCTTTTTTTGAAAAAAAGAAAGCTGAAAAAAGAATTTTACGAAACGTTTCCCGAAGCATTGAATATCATCTCAGGTGTGGTCTCTTCTGGTAATGCAATAACAACAAGCTTTAAAGTATGTGGAAACGCAGTGGACGGGATTGTTGGCAAAACAATGAAAGAAATAGATAGGCGGATAGAAATTGGTGAAAGTGCTGAGGGAGTTTTGTTAAATTCTTATCAGCGGCTTCCTTTTCCAGAATATTATTTCTTTATTTTAACAATTATGGTCAATCTTGATGGCGGTGGGGAGTTAAAAGAGGTTCTTAATAGGTTAACCAAAATGCTATCTAACAATCGAATACTAACGAAAATAAGGGATGGAAAAACTGCGGAACTAAGAATGTCAATGATAATATTAGGTTTTATGCCTTTTGGTTTTATTCTTTTACTTAAGTTTCTCTCAGAAGAAAATTATGGGTATTTAGTTGGTACAACGGTTGGTCACTATATTTTGTACTATATTGTAGGGAGTGTAGTTATTGGTTATTCAACTATCAAAGGAATGATTAATAAGATCATTTAAATTATGACTAGTTTGCTAAATATATTATTTCCAGTTATTTTAATTTATCTTGGTGGCAAAGAATTGATTAATTCGTATCAACTGCATCAAAGAAAAGAAAAAATTGGTTTACTCTTAAATAATGAAAGCAAAGGAAAGAAAGCGATTAACCTTAGAAAGGATATTGGTCAAAAGAATGTTTCCTTTGAAAGAATTGCAGCTAAAAATAGTGTTACCCTTAGTTTTTTACGGCGTTTTCAAGAAGAAAACAGCTGGAAAGTCTATGCGGTTATTGTTGGTTTTTCGTTTTTTTATCTGATAAATCAGCTCTTTTCTTTTGTTGCACTTGAAAGCGATATATTATTGATTACTTTGCTGATAATTATTATTGTGGTGATTTTTGTGCCTGAAAAAATAGTGAAAAGGCAAACAGAAAAAAGAATTAGAAAAATTTCGCGAGATTTACCGTTGATCATTGATATGATGGCAATTATGGTTAAATCAGGCATGACCATTGAAAATGGTTTTAAGTATTTAAGCCTAAGAACGAAACCAATTAATAAAGATATCGCAGTTATTTTGGAGAGAGCTTGTTTAATGATGGAGGTCAATGGTATTGGTCCTTCTATTGATTTAGTTCAGCGGGAAGTGCCAAGTAAAGAGGTTAGAATGTTTTGCACTACGTTAAAAAGAAGTATTAGTTATGGTAGTTCAATTTATGATGCTTTATTAGAGTTATCAGCTGAAATTAGAGAAATACAAAAATTAACCATAGAAGAAAAAATTGCAGCTATTGCCGCAAAAATGACAATACCAATGATGATTTTTTTTCTAGTACCTGTTCTTGTTGTTGTTGTTGCACCTGTTATCATGAGTATTATATCAACATTTAGTAATAGTTAGGGATGTAGAGATAATGAATTACTTTTCAATATGCTGTAAGCCAAGAAAGTTAATAAAGCCGAAATGTATTGCGGTCTGTTCAGTATTGTTTTTTGCCATTGGGTGCCAAAATAGCACCTTAAAATATGATTTAAATGAACAACAAAAAATTTATATTCATGAAACAACAAAAAATTACGGTGGTTTAATTGAGCTCTATAAGCAACGCTTACAGCGCTCTGACACTGAAGATACAAGGTATAAACTTGCTCAAATCTACTACCTTTCTAATGATTTTGAAGCGGCAAAAAGGGTATTATCGCCAGTTTTAAATAAAAGCAAAAATGATAAGCTTTTTGTTTTGTATGGTCATGTTGAGTCTAGAATGCGGAACAATGACACAGCATTAGCATATTTAGACAAAGCGATTGCAATCAATCCTAAAAATGGTGAAGCATATAATGTAAAAGGCATTGTTTTGCTAAAAAAGAAACAATATGATGCAGCGCGTTATGCATTCAATCTAGCTAGAGAAAACTTTTATGATGAAAATAAAGTTACAAATAACTTAGCGATGCTAGCCATTTTGAATAAAGACTATACTGAAGCTTATAAACACCTAAATATTTTATATACTAAAGGATATCGTGATCAGACAATTCTTCATAATTTATTTTATACATTGGTGAAATTAAATAAAATTAAATTAGCTAAGTCATTTTGTTTAGCTCATAAGTTATCTAATGAACCAGAAATTTTAATTCAAGAATTAAAGCAGATCGAACCAGATAATGCGATAAAATTTAATGAAATTACGCCAGCACAAAGTGATAATCAAAAGCAATATTCAGTTGAAAAAGTAGCATCGCAGCAAATATCCAAAACAGAAATGGTTGTCAAGTCAGAAAAAGGAACAAAAATACGAGCTGATGATAAGTCAGAAATTAGTGCTAAATTAGCAAATGTGGCTAAATTGGGAACGACAGAAAACAAATCTAAAATAGTTACTCAACAATCTAATGTAGCTAATCTAGAATCGGTTACTAACACAACTGATTCTAAACAGAATAGCCAAGCAAATCAGGCAACGCCAAAGTTGACTATTTTAGCAGTTCGATCGGGTGAGCACGGTAAGTATAGCCGAATTACCTTAGAAACAGATACTCAATTGGGTAAAAATCAATATTTAGTTGAGAAAGTTTCGCCAACAGAATTCAAATTATCGTTCTATGACGTAAACATTTCTGCCGAACGAATAGATTATATTATTAATCAAATTTCTCGTAGTGATCGCGATTTTGCTAGTGTTACAGGAAATTTAACCACTGAAAAAACATTAATTCTACAAATAAAAACAAAGCAGAACTCAATATTAAAAGATTTTTATGCTGGTCCTAACTCTAAGGGTAAGGCTCACTGTTTTGCATTTGATTTTTATTTAGAAAATAAATAAGTGCAAAAAATAACTATAAATATAGCACCATAGGGAGCTTGCATGAAAGGAAAGAAAATAATTGTTCTATATGTATTAATGTTAATTGTAGGATTAGCATTACTATTTACTAAAACAACACCTACACCTGTTGCTGAGCCACCAGTTCAGTTGCCAGTTGAGGTTATCAAAGAGGAACCCAAGAAAGAAGAGCCAAAAACAGAAATCATCACGGTTGCTGTTGCAAAACGCGATATTAATAAAAAATCGATTTTGTCAAAAGATGATTACTATTTTAAGTCAATAGAAATTAGCATTAATAGTGAGCAGAAGCCTGAATATATAACTGATGCAGTAGAAGTAGATACTTATATTGCTAAAAATAATATTGCAAAAGATTCTTTTATAAAACGTAGTTTTATTGTTTCACCTAAGTCGCCTGACTATGCAATATTAGCTTTAAAAGAGGGAAATTACATGTTTCCGTTCAAGTTGGAGAAAACAGATACCTATTTAGCAAAAAACCTAAAAAGTGGCGATTTGGTTGATATTTATGTATTTTATGGTAGCGATGATGAGTTTACAGATTATCACGGTAAAAGCCGTAAAGAGGCTAATTTGGTTTCGCCTAGTAACGCTTTTAATAAAAATCGTATAAAACCGATTATTGTTGGCAAGAGAATCCTTTATATTGATTTAGATAATGACATGAAAAATTTTGGAAAAGTTGAGACTGCGCAAATTCAATTAGAGCTTTCAAATCAAGAGATTAAACTATTAAGAACATTAATGACCAATTCTACAATTATGATGTACCCTAGCACTTATAAAAAAAATGTTGATGATGGGTTACGTTTGCTAAGTGATAAAGAGAAAAATTGGCCATTATCTGATAACGATATTTTTTCAAAGAAAAAACGGCTCAACTTGCTAAAAGGTAACTAAGAATGTTAATAAGAATTAAATCAACTATGGAAACAATAAAACTTTTAGTTTGTTTACTATCTATCGGCTTTTCCTCGACGGTTTTTGCTAGTATTCACAATTTACAGATAGGACAAAGTAAAACAATTGTTTTACCTGAAAATGTAGGAACCGTTTTTATTAGTCAAGATAGTGTGGCAAATTATGAGGTTGTTGATGGCAAATCATTAATTATATATGGGAAATCAAATGGTAGAGCAAGTCTACTTGTTTACGATGATGCAAATAACCTTATTATTAATGATACTATTAATGTCGATCCACTTTTATCTCAAATTACGCATAGATTAGCACAAAATTTTCCAAATAGTAGTGTGACAATCGATCGTTATGATAATGGTGATCCAAATGGTAAATTTGTATATGTACTAAATGGCACTACACCCGATACTACGACAAAAGGTAAAATTATCGCGGTTGTTGGTTCACTTGTTGGACAAAATTCTGAGCGAATACGAACTGATGTAACAGGTGAAGTCACAGTCAAGCCAGATCTTTCATTTCAGGATCATTATGTTTATAGTAATATTATCGACAATATTAGAGTTATTGAAGAGTTTCAGGTTAATGTAAAATTGACTTTTGTGGAAGTTAGCAAAGAATTTACCGACTCATTGGGTATTGAATGGCAAAGTTTGACTTTGAAAAGCATGATGGATGGCAAATCTTTTGATATGAACACTATTGGCGAGTTTACACTGTTAGGACTAAAAAAAGGTTTTGATATTCATAATATTACGACAATGATTCGTGCTATAAAGAACGATCGTTTAGCCAAAATTTTGGCGCAACCTAATTTATCGGTATTGTCTGGCGAAAGTGCATCGTTTTTAGTTGGCGGTGAAATTCCCATCGTGACAAAAGATAAAGATGGTGGTTCAAATGTTACTTATAAAGATTATGGCATAAAATTAAATATTAGCACAAAAGTGAATAATGATAAGCGTATCAGATTATTTATTGATAACGAAGTAAGCTCAGTTTCTGGCTCATATGCTTTTAGTGATTATAATATTCCCACTTTATCAACTCGAAAAACGAGTTCAACTATTGACTTGTCTGACGGGGATAGTTTTGTTATTGCGGGTTTAATTAATGAGCAAGACGAAGAAGTATTATCTAGAATTCCTTTTATTAGTGATATTCCTATTTTAGGCGCATTGGCTCGTAGTGCAACAACTAGCCGAGGAAAAACTGAAATGGTTGTGTTTGCGACAGTTAAATTAGTTACCTCTAATAGCAGTTTTGATAGTGTAGAACTACCAATTTTAGAACGCACTGATATGATTAATAGTTTCTTCAATATTAAGAATAATGTGGATAAACAACGACGTAAGACAGTGCCAATATCTAACGAAAGTGAAAAATTTATTAATGATATGGGCTTTATTGAATAAAAGGTTAATGAGATTCTTATGCAATTATTTGGTAATAAAAACGATAATGATATATCAAAAGGTTCTTCACAAGAATTTGTGACTAAGAGTATTTCAGGTTTTCGTGTTGCTATTTTAAGTAAAAGAAGTAAGTTGGTTGAAGATATTCGATCTGTGCTTTTTCTTTACAACGTATTAGGTATGGAAATTATCCCTTTAGAGCTATCAGAATTAAAAGAAGCAGCTAGTTGGAATAAGTATGACATAATTATTTTAGATATTAAAGACGAGGCTGACGCAGAATTCTTATCGGAAAATATTAATCGTTGTATTCCAATTCAAGTTACAACAATCCTTATTGGCGACCATGACTCAATTCGATTTTCTGAATTCTTATTGAAAAAAGGGATTCATTTTTTATTAGAGAGCCAATTAGATAAAATTACTGATATATTACATTTAAGAAGCCTTGCTCCAAATAGTTCGAGCAAAAGAGTAGGGAGTGTTATTACATTTTTAGGTTGCAAAGGAGGAATTGGCACATCATCATTAGCGATTCATACGCTAAAAAATATTAGTTCTTTAACTAATTACCCACTTCTTTATATTCAAGGGGCAACAACAAGCCCTAATGCCGATTTTTTATTTGAAATGCCAATACCTCAAGATGGTACATTTGTTAATGTTGGAGATTCTATACAAGTAAAAATTGAGAATAGTGACAGAGCTTGGAAATACGATGATCTTAATTCTGGACAATTTAATATTACTTTTATTGATCAAAATATGGGATTATCATCCTCATTTGAACATTTTGAAGATATTATCGATCTTTCAAATATTGTTCTTATTATAATGAACCGAGATCCTTATTCTGTCAAAGTTGCAAAAAAGATTCTAGATGACATTGCACGTGCTAGTGTGCAAAATTTGGATTTACTCGATAAGCGATTTTTGGTTTGTTTAAATGATAATTTGCCTTGTGATAAAAAGAACGTTTTACGAAATGACGATATTGAAGAGTTTTTGGGTAGAAGCATTGATTTTACTCGTAAATTTATTCCAAAAATGAATGATTTTAAAAAAGCGTATAATAGTCGTGAAATAAAAGAGATATCTTCGGCTCTTATTGGCAATAAAAAAATCGAGAAAAATAAATCAAAAAGATCTTTTTCAATTTTAAAGAAAAAGAAAGGTTAACCTTTAATATAATAAGGTAGAGCAAGAATTATGTTGAAATATTGGGAATTGTTCCTTCGTCAAAAGCAAGCAAGTATTGCCATAGAATTTGCATTTGTTTTCCCTTTTTTAATAAGCCTATTTTTGTTTACGCTTGAGTTAAGCCGTATCATGATTATTGGTTCATCCTTAGATTTAATGGCTACAGAAATTACAAGGAGAGCCGCAATTTCTGAAAGGGGCAATTATGTTGCACAAATGAATCAATTCGCTACATCTGAAGTACCGTTATGGCCTTATTTGACTAATTCGAATGATTTGCATATTACAGTAAAATTTTGCAAAACAATTCGAGATACAATTGACAATACTTGCCAAAATACAGTGAATGATGATACTAGCATAATACTATTTTATTTGAAGTATGACTACTATGCTATATTTTCCCAATTATTTGGTCGTATTATTGATTCTTCTTTGACAAAGAAAACTATTGTTTACCGTGAATTTTATGATAATTAAAAGAAAGGAATAATAATGAAATATTCTGGTAATTTTTTTCGTAATAAAGACGGTGCTATTATTTCAATTGAGTTTGTATTTTGTGCCTTTTTGTTTACAGCATTAATGTTTATTATCTATGATGGATATTCTGTCATTTCGCTAAAAAATAAGCTGGAGCGAGTAAATTATGCTGTAGCATCAATTTTTCGCGAGAGAACGGCTCTTTACCCTGTGATAAACGATAGAGGAAAATGTTTTAATCTGTGTGACAAATCTCGTGAGTTATTTGATAATACTCAAGCGGAGGAATTACGTCAAATGGCCAGCGAACTACTAAATCGTGAGGTATCTATAAAAATAGATGTTTTACTTATTTCACAAGACACAAGTGATCCTAATTTTCAAGCTAAGATAGAGCATGCTAAATTGAAACAACTCAGTAGTGATCCAATTTGTCCTTCAAACTCTTGTGGTGACGCAATTAATTATTTTAATTCACTCTCTTCTATGGAGGATTCTACTAACTATGTAAAATTCATTCCGTATGTGCGGAGAAATGGTAGTGGTCCATCAATGTTGTCTGGGCGTTGGATTCCTTTGTATCGCGTTAGCATGTGTGTTAAGCAGGAAGAAAGTCTTTTTTTAAGACTGACTAATAGCTCTGAGGGGGGGGGTGGATTCGGTCAATCTATATGTACTAGTACTATGGTGTTGTCTCGCTGTAATGATATGGCAATTATTAATAGTACTTGTCCTATGTATGCACATTAGAGGGCTATATGAAAGATAATAAACAAGTAAAACGGCTCAATGATCAGAAATCCTTTTTTAAATGTACTGCTGGAAATGCATTTATTTTTTTTGCGATTATGGCTCCTGCCATATGTGCTTGTATGTTTATTTCATTTAATTATAACGAAACATTATCTAATCGTGCGAGGATCTCTGAGGCGACTAACGAGGCTTCATTAGCCATAGCAGCCTTAAATAATAAAAATGTCGATAGTATAGCACGTGAAGAAAATAAACGAATAGCATTGAGTTATATTAATTATTTTCTTAATCAAGAAATTAGCGATGCTTTATCTGCAGACGCTAATATTTCTATTGATTTTGATTCTAGAAATGATATTCAAGAATATCATGTCAGTTATACACAGAAATTCGGTTCTCTGTTTGGTAAAGAAAGGGAAGGCAGTGGTGATGATTGGGGAACACTATTGTACAACTCATCTAATGTAACTAATAATACTGAAAGTTATGGTAATACAAGAAAAATAAGTAGTGGCGGCACGACTGCTATTGCTTTTATTGCTGATTTTTCAGGTTCAGCAACATGTAAATACAATGATCCATCTTGCAATAAATACTCTGAAGTAAATTATAATCAGCTACGTGTTGATTATATGAAAGAGGTAATAGTGGACATTGTTGATAGATATAAAAATGTGCAAAGTTATGACTTCGCTTTAATTCCTTATGATATCGGAGTTCCCACGCCTCCCGACGTCCCTTCGCATACTTTGAGCGTTGATGCCTACAATGTCTATAATTGTTCGGTTCTGTATAAAATGAAGTCACCTTACAACACTGTTGACTATAATTTTTGGGCAAATAAAAATATGGCAACAAATATATCTTTTTTTGGTGATAGGCCTGATTTTGATCGCGATGGTAATATGATTTATTACTATTTAGACTATTATTTTTACCTTTTTTATTCAAAAATTATTGAACCATCGATGTCTAGAAACATGTGTAGAGAGCGTAATCAAAATAATAATCCGTTTCAAAATGGGGAGTCAAGATATGCTTGTAACGAAAATGCAGCTGATTATCCGTTAAAACAGGCAAATAAAGATAAAATAAAAAATCAATATAATAGCGTAGCTAAATTATATAATTCTATGTACTCAGGGTCAAACGCTAATGTGCATTATTCTTTCGCCAATACTGAAACAGTTAATGTAATAGGCACCATTGATGCATTGTTCAGTGATATGGATAATAATATAATAACATTTAATCGTCCCGTTACACCTACTGGCGATTTTTCACCGTTTTATGGGATGTGTCAGTCACCTTTATATAATCTTGGTGTCATAAGTGAAAATATGGTAGGAAAGTCAAACGGCAGAATGTATGAAATAGCATCAGGAAAACTCAAAGATAAATATAACAGAGATCGTAATTTTAAAACTGGGCCAGTTTTAATTCCTCTTCCACTAGATAAGTATTCATTAAGAGACAAGATAGCAGATTGGAAACCTGGGGGAGGCACTGATACTATAACTGCCTTGTTAAGGGCTGTACCAGAGATAGCCGGAGGGGCGTATGATGATAAAATTCTAATTATTATCACAGATGGTAAAGATGATAAAGGTGCGGATGTTCTTAGGGATGATTTTTTAAATAATAATGTTTGTCAGACAATAACTACAGGGTTAAAAACTACAGCTCAAAATGCAGCTATTCACTATATAAAGATAGACCCTAATGCTAGAAATTTAACCTCTCCAGCTCAATATGAACAAGTATATGGCTTGTGGTATACTAAATGCATGGATCGTGATGAACGTTATTTACACGAGGCTCATGATTATCAGTCATTGATTAAGGCAATAACTAAAATTATTGAAACTGAAACGGGGCAATTTATTAATAAGAATGATTAATCTATGAAAAATAATGGTTACTAAAAAATGGAAATGATGAACGTTCCAATTTTATTTATATACTGTTTATAGTTATCATTCTTATCAAGTGGATTTAAGGATGCAATAATATAAAATAACTAAGGGATTTATGACTAGACTTGAACTAAGCTTAGCTTAGCCGGAAAAGATATTACCATAAAAATAGTAATGTTTGGGTTTTGGGGTAAATATTAAATTATTTTATTTTTAATTTTGTGGCTTTGTCATTACTTACAAAGTAAGTCCAAAATTTGGAGAAAAGATGACTTATAGAAATATAATGTATGATATAAGTTTAACAGGAAAGCTATTGAATGGTAATTTAGTCAAAATTGATGAGGGTATAAAATCTACTCTATTATAGTGATGAAGCAGATTTTTTATTGGACAAGGTATTAGACGTAAATTTGGCCCGTATTGTAGCAAAACGAGGAATTAACTAGATGCTAAATTAGCGTTTATAGGTAGGATTATATTCTAGGTCAAGGTAAATAATGATTAATCAATTATTAATTAATGATGTTATTATTTTAACAATTTGGGGATGTTTATTAGTTGCTTGTTATACTGATTTAACACGCAGAATAATATCAAATTATATTGTTTGTATAATATTCATCCTCGCTATTTTTAATTTTATTTTTGGAGAGGGTCAACTAAATTATAAAGCATCAGGGATATTCTTGATTTGCGGTCTATTTATGTTTTATTGCCGATTAGTTGGAGCAGGAGATATAAAATTAATTACAGCACTCTTGATATCTATTCCACCGCATGATGTTTGGATTTTTTTAGTGCTAATTACATTACTTGGGCTGCCGATTGCGATTATAGCAATAATATATAAATATATTAAAAAACCAGAAGCAGGAGTTACATTACCTTATGGTTTAGCTATTAGCGGAAGTTATTTTTTAACGTCAATTACACTATTTAAAACAGTATTCTAATAATTACTTATTGTTCCTCCCGAATAATTACACTTTGATGGGTAGTTTTTGGGGGGCATTTATTTGGCTCTGTATATTCTTTATGCTAAGATTAAGCTCTAATCCCCAGTACACGCGATAGCACGTCGGTTTATGATGTCCATTGATAGACTAGATTTCTGACACTGTTAAAACACTTAGGTTTGATATTGGCTACTTTCATGCTATTGCCTTTATCCCCACTTATTATAACAAGCCGAATTACCTATGCACTATCTACAGCACAAAACTTTACGAAAATTCCAATTTTAACCTTTTTTGTAATAGATATGATTTTGTGATGGGATATTTTTTCATAATTAAACCCTATTCACTTTTATCATAGAGGATTTTCTACTTTTTAGATGCACTATTTTAAGGCGTAGTTACATAAGTATACATAAAAAAACAAGCTAACCTTTATCAAAAGTAGTAGATATCAATTTAGTTAAATCTAGTGATTTTTTACCACAGAATTGATATTATGTCGCCCACTTACTAATATGTGCATGGGCGTAATAACAAATAAAATAGCTATTTTACAACACGAAATGGATTAGTTTTTGGTTTCGGTTGTTGAGGTGGAGCTTCGCATTGGTCTTGATGATATTGCGGTTCATCTTCAAATCCCATACCAATGCCGTTTTCACGCGCATAAATTGCTTCAATAGCCGCCATCGGTACAACAATGTGTTGAGGGACACCCGAAAAACGAGCATTAAATTCTACTTGTTCGTTAGTTGCACAATATTGACCTACAGAATGAGGAGCAATATTTAATACAATTTGATTATTTTGAATGAATTCTTGAGGAACTATCACACCATATTTCGAAGTATTAACCACAATATAAGGTGTTAATTCATTATCTAGAATCCAGTCATAAAAAGCCCTAAATAAATAAGGCCGGCGAGGAGTCATTTGCTCAAGTTCCATAAAAAGCCACCTTGTCTACGATTATTACAAGTCAGATAAAATTATTATTATGATCTTATCTTTTTTTCGTCTTCTGTTAATGAATTAATGAAAGCTGGTCGTTCAAAAATTCGTGCCATATATGCTAAATAATTTTTCTCAGCAACTTTAGGTAACTCAATACCAAGCATCGGTAAACGCCATAATAATGGAGCAAAATAGCAATCACTTAACGTAAAATCATCACTCATAAAATAAGGCTTTTCTTTAAATATGACCGAAATAGAAACAAGATCATCAAGTAAATTTTTACGTGCAAGCTGTGCTTCATTACTACTAGGATCATTAATAATAGTTTCGTAAGCACTATACCACTCTTTTTTGATGCGATACATTGTTAATCGAGAGTTAGCACGAACAATAGGATAAACAGGCATTAATGGTGGGTGGGGAAAACGTTCATCAAGGTATTCTAATGCTATATGTGGTTCATATAACGTTAGATCGCGATCAATTAATGTTGGGATTGAACCATATGGATTAAGATCCAATAATTCTTGAGGTAAATTATCTGCCGTTACAAACTCAATTTCCGCAGTTACCCCTTTTTCTGCCAGCACAAAACGAATTTGATGCCCGTAAATATCTGTTGTATCACAAAATAATGTCATCACAGAACGTTTATTAACAGCAACAACCATATTCACTCCAAATATGAAAAATTAAAATAAGCTTCATTGATTACTATTCTAACAAATTGAATAACAAATTTGTTAAAAAAATGAATTTTATTATTATCTTTATTTTAAGAAACTGTTTTATGGCAATAAGATATCAGATGGTATATACGTTTTAGTAGAAAATGATTTTTACTATATAAGTTAATTCCAATGAAAATAGTGTTTTTAGTTATGTGGATGTATTTACGAAAAAAAACCAGCCTTGGCCGGGTTTTGAGAACTTTTGTAAAGTTGTAGTCGGGTAGCAGTAGCACATTACTGTGCCACCGCCCCCTAAGAACTGTACGAGCGAATTTCTCCGCATACAGCTCAAGCCTTCCAATTGACTTAATAAGCCAGTTTCACTACTTCTAACTTCAGCGCATGAACTTTTTTATGACAGATAGGATGTAATAACACTCTATTTTTCAAAGCATCACTGCCCCCTTGCACTCTGTAGATTATATGGTGGTCATGCCATCCCGTTTCTTTTGTGATAGGGAGTAAACATAATCCACAACGACCTTTTTGAGTTTTATACAACATTTGCCATTTACTTCTGTGTGAGTATTCCTCATACATCCGTTTTTGGTATAATGTTTCTCCGTATAATTCCCATTCAGGTAAAAACGGGTTATAGTCCGATTTTACTTTGATGTGTCGTTTGATTGCTGTCTTGCTACATTGCAATAATTCAACCCATTTCTCTACACCATGACGGTCTTTTATCGTAGTACCAAAGTTCCATACTCGATTAGCGGTTGTTTTAAAGTATTTCTCTTTAATCCAACGTTTGCCTTTCTTGCTGTGTCGTCTTTTGCTCCAATTCCATAAAGCCCGCCATATTAATGCATCCATATGCCCATAAGCTTCACTGGCGACTTGACTTCGGTGGTAGTTTGCCCACCCCCTTATCATTGGGTTAAGTATTTTTATTAAGTCTTCTTGTTTTATCATGCTTAACTTCTTTATCCTCTCTCTTACCTTGTTATAAAATGCTTTCACATTCTTTTTACTCGGTTTGATAATGATACTCTTGTTAAACTTTCTTACCGTCCAACCTAAAAAGTCAAAACCCTGCTCGATATGCACGATTTTGGTTTTTCTCTCCGATAGAGTTAATCCCCTTTCTTTGAGAAACGCCTTAACCACTGGGATAACCTTTTCTTCCAGTAACTCTTTCGATATCCCTGATATGACAAAGTCATCCGCATACCTTACCATGTACGTTTTATGTTGCCTGATTTTCTTACTTGCTTTTTCACCGAAGTGTTCAGCGAGTACTTTCTCTAAGCCATCTAACGCCATATTTGCTAGTGTCGGGGAAATTATGCCGCCTTGCGGTGTTCCTTCCTCCGTTGCTTTTACCTGCCCCATATCCACAACGCCCGATTTTAACCATTTCTTTAATATCCTTTTATTCATTGGGATATTATTTATTAACCATTCATGGCTAATATGGTCAAAACAGCCCTGTATATCTGCATCTAATACCCACTGCGCAGGTTGGTTTGTTTCCCTCCCTTTGTGCGAGTATATTCGATGTATATGTGTTATCGCATCTGCCGTTGACCGATTAATGCGAAACCCATAGGAGCCTTTGTCCGCTGTTGTTTCTGCTACAGGCTGAAGGGCAAATAGATAAAGCGCTTGCATTGCTCTGTCTTTCATAGTCGGAATACCCAAAGGGCGTTTCTTTCCATCAGACTTTGGGATATATACTCGCCTAAGTGGCATCGGTTTATATCCCTTACTTGTCAACGTTGCAATCGCTTGCCATTTTGCCTCGGCAGTTGACCATGCTACTTTGTCAATTCCCGTAGTCCTTTTACCTCTGTTTTCAGTCACTCTTCTTACTGCTAATTGCTTAGCATAAGTCGAGCGTGTTAATAATCTTTGCAATCTTTTCACTTTGCGCCAATTATTCTCAAGTGTCGCTTTCGCAATCCTACTCTGCAATCCTTTAACATGTCTTGTTGCTTTGACCCAGTCAATACTGTGCCATTTACGAGCCATGTCAGAGGTCGCTGGAGCTGGACTCTTATTAGCCTTTAAGCTATTATGAGCTTGCTCTTTCATACTTACCTCTTGATACAAGAAGTAGCAGAAATTACTTGATTTTGGTGAATAACTACCAACAGAACTCCCACGTTACAGTGGTAGTTATTCAGTTAATCAAATAACTCTACCACGATGTAACATGGTTAATGATTGAGTTTTGAGTTTGGCGTCTGCTTGTCACAGATGAATTACTTCCCAATAATTCATTTTAAACTGTTAGGCATTCGTCAGCTCATCCCTCGCCTAAAATAATTCCATTAGAAATTATCCACTAAAGGATTAGCCCGTCATCTTGCGACGGAAGACCAGTTAGAAGTCTGCACCCTTTCGGGTTAGGTTATGTTTCACACCCTATGTTAGCCATTACAGCCAACCCTTCGCTTTCTCTAACCTCCTTTACCTGCACACTCAACAGCATTGCTTACGCTCTGCCTGCCGTACACTCTTCCATTTTCCGTATATATACGGTTGCTGAATTGTGGACGGCAAGTGTACAGGCTTACCAAGTTCCGTTATTACCACACGAATAGTTAAGATGTAGACTGTCCGCCGATAGTCGTATGATGGCGTATTCCCACGCTAAAAAGGAATAACCCACTATGCACCTTTTGGTTAAAGCCTATCAGTAGCTTTGGCTTTGTCAGCATTACGACGTTTATCATCTATTCACTTACGTTCATCTTTCTATTCAGTCTAGCCCCTCATAACCTGCTACTGGTTATTACTTAGTTTCACCTCACGATTCCACTAACCTTGCTATTCCTCAAGGGGGTACATTGTCGGGAAGCTCCGCACCAGACCGTTACCCGTCTCGCACTATCCCTAGACTACTACTCGCCATAAAGTAGGTTGGCTCACGCTCTCGCTTAATTGCTAGCTCGTTCCAACAATGGCAATAACAGCTTATGCACTGCTCATAAAACTGCTCGAGTGAAATAAATAGGCTTTTACACCTGATATTTTACCAATAATATATTGTAGACATGATTCTCTATTGCCCCTTCATTATCAACCTTAAAGTTAGTATTACGCTTAACTTTAATATTGTGTTGATTAATGTTGCGACTAATCACTTTGTCTATATTGTAATTACTTTCTTAATGTTTTACCCTATGGTTTTAAATAAACCCTGGACATTAAGTCGTATCTTATTAGTTAAAAAGAGACGTCGGCAATCGTTTTATTGCTCGCCTTGTAGTTGTGTATAGTCCAACTATGACTGGAGAGTGTAAGACTCTCAAAAGGCTCCAGTTTACTTCATGGCGAAGTTTGATGTCAGCTATATCTTCGGCTCATCATGTAGTTGTATATAGTTCAACTCTGGACTGGTAAGGTTTATACCTTACAAAGGGCTTACAAGAATACGTCCCCTCTTGTATACGGGTTGAAAGGTTATCTCTATAACGCTTTCTGTATTATCTCCCTTTCGGGAGTATGAAGGCTCCCTCGAGGAGTTTACAAGCTTGTAAATAAGGAAAGAATATTTCATCTTCGCGCTTATTTACTGATAAAAGGGGAAAGTATTTCATTTCCGCCTTTTATCTCACTTGATTTTACGAAAAACTTCATAAAAATCAAGCACTTAGTGCTGCTTGTCGCACTTAACGTTTGCTGAATTGTGGACGACGACGCGCTTTGCGTAGACCCACTTTTTTACGTTCAACTTGACGAGCATCACGAGTAACAAAACCTGCTTGACGTAACGCTGAGCGTAAAGTTTCGTCATACTCCATTAATGCACGAGTAATACCGTGACGAATTGCACCAGCTTGACCTGAAATACCACCACCTTTAACAGTAATGTAAAGATCAAGTTTGTCAGTCATTTCGACTAACTCTAACGGTTGCATAACAACCATACGAGCTGTGTCACGACCAAAGTATTGCTCTAATGAACGTTTGTTAATAACGATGTTACCACTACCTGGTTTGATAAATACACGAGCAGCAGAACTTTTGCGGCGACCTGTACCGTAATATTGATTATCAGCCATCTTCTATCCCCTTAAATATCTAATACTTGCGGTTGTTGTGCCGCATGATTGTGCTCATTACCAGCATAAACTTTTAGTTTACGGTACATTGCACGACCAAGAGGACCTTTCGGTAACATGCCTTTTACAGCAATCTCGATGACTTGTTCAGGATGACGTTCAATCATTTCTTTAAAAGTCGCTTCTTTAAGCCCACCGATGTAACCAGTGTGACGATAATAGATCTTATCAGTGCGTTTTTTGCCTGTTACAGCAACTTTTTCTGCATTGATAACGATAATATAATCACCTGTATCAACATGTGGTGTGTATTCTGCTTTGTGTTTACCACGCAAACGGCTTGCGATTTCAGTAGCTAAACGACCTAACGTTTTACCTGCTGCATCAACAACGTACCAGTCGCGTTTAACTGTTTCTGGTTTAGCTGAAAAAGTACTCATTCGTAATTATCCAATTTTTAATTAATCTCACGTCAATAAATCAATTGATTTATTTACACTTTTTGATTGTTACTATTAAGCAACACACCCCTTCGAGTGGTTATATTAATGCTCACAACCTAAAACAACATTGGGAAAAACGTTGTCGTAACGTGGGTGGCAATATTATACAGAAATAATATAAAAGCGCTAGAGTAAAAATAAAAAATCATGGCGATAAAGAAGTCTTACTGATAAACTTAAAATCAACATTAAGTAACACAATATTTATACAAATGGACAATACTATTCAACTTTCAGAGAAAGATTATATTAGCAGAGGATTACACCGTAAATGTTATCATCATCCTAGTGATCTTAATAAGTGTATTAAAGTAAATTATAATGATGGTGCCGAAGAGGAAACTAACCGCGAAATTGCCTATTATAAACACCTGATCAGGCGCAATATTTCATTTGAAGCGTTAGCTAAATATTATGGCTCGGTGTTAACCAATTATGGTCAAGGTCATGTTTTTGAACTTATCCGTGATTATGATGGAAAAACAGCGACATCACTTGAAAAATATCTTGCGGATGAAAAATTAACACAACAATATTATGCTGATTTAGTTATTTCATTAAAAAATTTAAAATCGGCTTTATTAAAAAACCGTATTATTACTATGACAATAAAAAGCAAGAATATCTTGTTTCAGCACTTAAGTGCTGATAAAAGTCGTTTGATTATTATTGATAATATTGGTAATTCGACGCTTATCCCTATTGCTAATTACATTTCTTTTTTTGCTAAAGCGAAAATTGAACGAACTTGGCAACGTTTTTTAAACTCAATTGTTAAAGAGAATAGCAATAATCGATTAATTACTCGTTTAGTTGATGAAGTGAAGCAGTCATCCTGAATTCTGCAATAACACCTTTTGCATTATCTGTTCTATTTTTTAAGGTAAATAGGCTTTGATGTAATTTAGCAATACGATTAACAATACTTAAACCAAGCCCTATACCATTATGTTTGCGATCCATACGAAAAAAGGCTTGGGTTAGTTTTTCGCTTTTAGATTCATCAATGCCGTTACCTTCATCTTGTACAGTGATAAGGTTGTCTTTTTTATCCTTATTACAACTCACCAAGATTTTAGTCTCATTGGGGCTGTATTGATAACTATTTTCAACTAAATTACGTGCTAGTAGTCTTGTATCTCGTGCTGTCAAAATCAAGACTGGCGTTGTAATACCATTTTTTCGCCAATGCGTTAGCAATTCAAGCCCATCACAATCGGTAGCCCTAAATCCAAAATGATTAAGCTAAATTGTCCAAATTGGATATATTGTTCAGCTTGATTACCATTTTGTGCAACTTCACAGACATAACCGTTTGAAGTTATACCGTCGTATAGTCCTTTTTGTAACAAACTATCATCTTCAAAAATTAATATCTTCATTGTTCATTACTTTAATACCGATTTTAGCATTATTGAAAATGCGCAATAATTTATTTTATATTGCACTTTACATTGCTAAATCTGTTTATTTAGTCCAATAAAGCGACAATCGATTAAGAAATTTATGAATATTTACTCCAAATTTTTAGTTAAACATACGGATATGATGCTCATAATAAATCCAACAATAATCCCTAATGATAATTGAATACCCAAAACATATCACATAAAAATAATTGGGATTTATATTTTGACTCGTTAATCAAAAATAAAAGGTTGTTTGTAAATTATGCAGATAAACCATTTTCTAGATCTATTTAACCTATTAACAATTTAACGCAAAAACCTTAAGACAACCTTAAAATAAAAAAACAATTAAGAAATAAGGATAGAAAATAGATAACGTATTATTTAAAAAAGCATAATAAGTATTTTGGTAAAATCGAAGCCGCAAGATCAAGTGTGGCACAAATAATAAAATAAACTACAATGACAAATAAAAAGATTTCCGTTGGATAGACCATACTACGATTATTAATTTGTGTTGCAACAAAAGTAAATTCAGCCACCCCGACAATATAAGCCAAAGAAGTATCTTTAATAAGTGACACCCATTGGTTAACAAAAGACGGTAGCATCATTTTAACGGCTTGAGGTAATATAATAAATATAATCACCTGTTGTTTAGTTAAACCTAATGAAAACGCTGCTTGCCATTGCTCTTTAGCCACCGCAATCATGCCAGCATGAACGGAGTGGCCAATGTATGCAGCACCTATTAAAGATAGAGCAAATATCACCGTTGCAATTGCTGGTATATCAACATGAAGCACCATAGGTAATAGAAAGTAACTCCAAAAAATAAGCATAATAACAGGAATAGCTCTAAAAAAACTAAGCACGCTAATTAATAAATTGTGTAAAATCCCTTTTAAAACCGTTAATCCTACCCCTGCAAAAATACCTAAAATTGTTGAAAACAAGATAGCGATAATACTTATTAATAATGTTAAGAAAATACCTCCAGGGAAATTTCCCCACATTAAGTAACCTAAATTATTCCAAATAACTTCAAATCCTTTAAAGCCCATAAATAATCACACCCTACTTGTTTGCAATTGTTTTGTTTGATAAATATTGCCTAAAGTTCCAACTATTACTATCGTTATAATATAAAGTAAAGTTGCAATGGCAAAATCTTGAAAGGTTTTTAATGATTCAGTTTCGATTTGGCGCGAGACATAAGAAAGTTCTAGCACACCAATAGCCATGGTTAACGACGAATTTTTAATAATATTCATGTACTGACCAATTAAAGGTGGAAAGGCAATGCGAAAACTTTGTGGTAAAATAATAAAGCGCATACTTTGCCACCAACTTAAACCCAATGCTAATGCGGCTTGCTCTTGCGCTCCTCTAACTCCAGCAATACCAGCTCTAAACTCTTCGGCAATAAAAGCACAGGAATAACAAGTTAAACTAATTGAGCCTATGATGAATTCAAATGATGGTATTTTCACTGAAAAAAAGAACAATTGAATTTGTGGTTCTTCAAATAACCATAATTTAAATTCGACTGGCAATAAACTACCTACCCCAAAATACCAAAAAAAGAGTTGAGGTAGTAACGGAGAATAACGAAAAATTGCGCTATACCCCATTACGATTATTTGAATGATTTTAATTCGACTTTGTTGAGCAATAACTAATAAAAAACCCAGTAATGTTGAAAAAATAATGGTAAGCAATGAAATAGCCAACGTAACTAAAAAACCATCCCATAACCACCACAAATAACGTGGTTCAAGTAATTGCTCGTACATAACTACTGACCTTTACCTATTTTAAAATCACCACGAGGCATAGCCGATGTTGTTTCAGGCCCAAACCAACGATTATGAATTGTTAATGCTTCGCCATTTTTTTCAAGCGTTAACAAAATTTGATTTAATTTATCTTTTAAACGAGTTTCCCCTTTTGGTATACCAACAGCTTGATATTCTTCAGTAATACTAAATGGTGAAATCTCAAATACTGCTCGTTGCTCTTCAGGTAAATTGGCTAATAAGCCAATTAATTTTGCATCATCTTGAGTGATTGCCTGCACAACACCATTACGTAATGCTGCAAATGCAAATGGCGTATCATCATAAGAAATCACCTTAGCCGTTGGATATTTTTCACGTAATGTAATTTCCATAACTGTACCTTTATCAGCACCAATACGAAGGTTTTTCAAATCGTCAGCTGATTTTAATACCCCCTTTTTTGCTACAAATTTTTGACCAGTCGCAAAATAAGGCAGACTAAAATCAACTGTTTTTGTTCTTTCATCAGTAATGGTAAAATTAGCGACAATTAAATCAGCTTTCTTTGATGTCAATAACGGAATTCTATTGGCGGGATTAGTTGGGATTAGCTTAACGTTAACGTTTAACCCTTTGGCTATCTCGTTAGCATAATCAACATCAAGTCCTGTAATTTTATTGGTCTTTTCATCAATGTACCCAAACGGTGGGTTACTATCAAATACCGCTATTTTGATTTCGCCTCGTTTTTCAATATCATCAAGCCGATCTGCGTAGGCAGAACTGGTACCTAATAGTGTGCTTATTAAGGTAATAGTAGTAAGTAATTTGGTTAATAATTTCATCTTGATTCTCCACTATAAAGGTTTTTATATACGTTTAAAGTCTATCAATAAAGAATCAAATGAATAAATAGCAAATATTCACATGGTTATAACTTAAAGTTATATGGAGAATTATCTGATTAAGGATTTTATCAATAATGAATAAAACTAATAAAAGTTGGTTATCACATACCAAGATAGAAAATTTTACTAACTTTTATTAACGCAAGATGCACTAAATTAAGTTGTTAATGTTCATTTTGGTGCAAATTAGCGTTATTGTGTGTTAATTATTCGCTTATCATTCCTTGGTGGTAGGTAATTATAATTATTTTTAATTAGTTTTTTTACTCGAAAACAGTAATTATAGGAACCATTCTTGTTATCAATAGATGTTGTTAGCCTATGGCATGATGTTTGCATTACTTACAAAAGTAGTAAAAATTCGTAAATAGGGTGGCCTTATCGATAATTAAAAAAACAAATTAAAAGGAGATATGCACATGAAAGATCATAGCAGTAGTACCGTTGCTTTTATTAAAAATCGGCGTGCTTCGTTAATCAGTGCTATTTTTTTAATGGCAACTTCAGCAATTGGTCCAGGTTTTATTACTCAAACAGCTACTTTTACTGTTACCCTTGGCACTGCTTTTGGTTTTGGTATTTTAGCCTCTATTATTATCGACTTTGTTGTTCAACAAAATATTTGGCGAATTGTTGCATTAACTAAAATGAACTCTTCGGATATTGCTAATGCGACTATTCCATTCAGTGGTTATGTACTCGCAGTGCTGATCATATTTGGTGGGTTAGTGTTTAATATTGGTAACATAGCGGGTGCAGGCTTAGGTTTAAATGCACTTGTTGGGCTTGATCCTAAGTGGGGTGGTGCAATCAGCGCATTAGTAGCGGTTTATATATTTTCATCACGTAAAGCCAGCAATTTTATTGATCGTTTAATGATTGGTTTTGGTTTGTTGATGATTATTTTGACCTTATTTGTGGTGTTTGCATCACATCCACCAATTGGACAAGCTTTAAAAGAAACCGTTTTTCCAAGCAATATTGATTTTGCCTCAATTACGACTATTGTTGGTGGTACGGTTGGTGGTTATATCTCTTATGCTGGAGCTCACCGTTTACTTGATAAAGGGATGGTTGGTGCTCAGCATATCAAATATGTTTCAGGCGCAGCAACGAAAGGAATTATAGTTGTGGGTTTGATGCGTTATATCTTATTTTTAGCCATTTTAGGCGTGGTAGCAAGTGGTGTCACTATTGATATTTCAAGTTATGCTGCCAATCCTGCATCGCAAGCCTTTCAGGCAGCTTTGGGTGAATTAGGATTACGGATTTTTGGATTAATTTTATGGGCTGCTGCAATAACTAGTATTATTGGTGCTGCTTATACCTCAATGACTTTTATTACTCCTTTTAGGCGTTCTATTACTGAAAAGCAACGCCAATTTGCAACCACTATTTTTATTATGGCTTCTCTGGCTATTTATTTAGCAATGGGAACGGCACCTGTATCATTATTGGTTTTTGCTGGTGGTTTTAATGGTCTAGTATTGCCAATTGGTTTAACTATCTTTATTTATATTGGTTGGAAGCGTGCCGATCTTATGTCAGGCTATCATTATCCTAGATGGTTATTGTGGTCAGGTCTGATTGTCTGTGCCATTACTTGGTATATGGGAGCGATGTCTGTAGCCACTATCTTTAACTATTTAAAATAGAAGGACAATATGACAATAACTAAATTTATTGATTTAAATAGTGATCTTGGCGAAAGTTTTGGACAATGGAAAATGGGCAATGACGAGGCAATACTAAATGTTGTTAGTAGTGCTAATATTGCTTGTGGGTTTCATGCTGGTTCGCCAGAGGGTATTTTAAAAACCTTAAAAGCCGCTAAGGCGAATAATGTGACGGTGGGAGCCCATGTCGGTTATCCTGACTTAGTTGGTTTTGGTCGCCGTAATATGGACATTGCCACCGATGAGCTAAGTGCTGATGTAATTTATCAAATTGGTGCACTTAAAGGATTAGCAAAATCGATTGGTACCAACGTTCGGTATGTGAAACCACACGGCGCATTATATAATACTATAGCACATGATAAACGTCAGGCAATGGCGGTAATTAATGCGATTTGCCTTATTGACCCTTCGTTGATTTTGGTTGCTCTTGCTGGATCACCACTCATTGGATGGGCTAAAGAAAGTGGTTTGTGTGTAGTAGCTGAAGCTTTTGCTGATAGAGCGTACTGTGCTGATGGAGCATTAGTTTCTCGCAAAGAAGTTGGTGCTGTATTACACGATCCTGATTTAGTAGCTGAGCGTATGCTACAGCTTGTTAATGATGGGGGAGTTATCTCTGTAGAAGGGCAGTTTGTGGATATTAATGCTGAATCAATTTGTGTGCATGGCGATAGTGCTGGAGCCTTAGCTATGGCACAAAAAGTACGGGAGAAATTACACCAAAATGGCATCATAATAACCCCATTTGCCAAGACAGTTGCTGCTTAAGTTGGCTATAAATTTATCTTTTAACATGATACAACAAAATAAAATTTATATATTTGGTAATTAGGACTTGATCTATGTATAGAGGTGCTTAATGAGATTTTTACCCGTTAATCTTGATGCGCTTATTGTTGAACTCAAAAGCCTTGAACAAACAATGGCGTTGACTGATGCACTTCAACATGTTGTTTCACATTGGAATATAGAAGAAATAATCCCCGCTGCACGCACGATATTAATTCGTTATAATCCCATTGTGACTGATGCTAATACGCTTGCTAAGCATATTGCTCAATTAGATATTGCAGAACATGTAATGCAATCTGGCGAATTGATCATAATACCAGTTAGGTATAATGGTGAGGATTTATCTCAAGTGGCTGAATATTTAGGGATAACCGTTAGTGAAGTCATTGCCAGACATACCAATAATGAATATCAAGTGGCTTTTTGTGGTTTTGCTCCAGGCTTTGCTTATATGGTAGCTAAAAATGCTGAACTTAACGTGCCACGCCGTCAATCACCAAGAGTTCGTATTCCTGCTGGCTCTGTTGCATTAGCGGGTGAATTTAGCAGTGTTTATCCCCAAGCAAGCCCTGGTGGTTGGCAACTTATTGGAACAACTGATACAGCAGTGTGGGACTTAAACCGTGATCAACCTGCGTTATTGAAGCCGGGTAACCGCGTTAATTTCATTGATGCTAGTAAGTCATCTAAAAAATATCATTTACCGCCTGCTAAAAAAGCCAATAAAAGCATTAGTCAACAACAAGATATTAAAATATTAGCAACGGGATTACAAACACTCATACAAGATAAGGGTAGAATTGGTCAGGCAGCATTAGGTATTTCTGAGTCTGGCGCCATGGATAAGGGAGCTCTGCACAGTAGCAACCGTATTTTAGGAAATCCAATTAATGAAGCCGTATTAGAAATTACGCAAGGTGGGTTTAAAGCACAGATAAACCGTAGTATGTTAGTTGCCGTCACAGGGGCTGAATGCGAGATAAGCATTACAACATCAGCTGGTGAAATGTATCATGCTGCAATGTATCAACCTATCCAATTGGAAACTGGTGATATTATTAGCTTAGGTAGCGCAAAATGTGGTGTACGTAGTTATTTTGCTGTACGCGGTGGTTTTCAGCTATCGCCTATTTTAACAAGTTGTTCTTATGATACTCTTGCGCAAGTTGGGCCATCACCACTTAATGTTGGTCAAACGCTAGCTATTAAGCACAATCAAAACTTAAATGCGGTGTCATTAATGGAAACTCCCGTTATGCACTATCCTACTTGTGACGATGTTATTGTATTAGATATTGTGCTTGGGCCACGCACTGACTGGTTTACTAAGCAAGCCGTAGAATTACTTTCTTCGCAACTATGGCAGGTTACACCAGCCTCTAATCGCATTGGTTTACGCTTATCTGGTGACATAGCTTTAAGTCGTGACAAGCAACAAGAATTACCAAGCGAAGGGACTTGTGTTGGTGCAATACAAATTCCTGCTAATGGACAACCCGTGCTATTTTTAAATGATCACCCATTAACTGGGGGATATCCTGTTATTGGCGCTGTGTGTAATTATCATTTAGACTTAGCCGGTCAAATTCCAGTCAATGCTAAAATAAAATTTAATCCTATCGGAATATTTAAAGAATTTGAAGGGAGTGATGTTGCTCATGTCTAAAAATAGTCAAAAAATAATTCATAAAGTATTGATTGCTAATCGAGGTGAGATTGCCGTACGTATTATACGAGCGTGTCGTGATATGGGCTTTTTGTCTATCGCAGTTTATGCCGATGCTGATATTGATGCACTTCATGCGCAAATGGCTGATGAGGCTTATGGGTTGTCAGGTAATCTAGCAAGTGAAACTTATCTTGATATTGATAAAATCATTACGATAGCAAAAAGAGCAGGTGCCACAATGGTACACCCTGGTTATGGTTTTTTATCAGAGCGTGTTGAATTTGCTAAATCAGTACAAGATGCTGGTTTGATATGGGTTGGTCCAAATCCAGAAACGATTGAAATACTGGGCGATAAAGTGAAAGCCAGACAGCTTGCTTTGCAAGTTGGCGCTCCTTTAGTGGTTGGAACAAAAGAGCCAGTAAAAGATGTTAAAGAAGTCGTTGAGTTTGCTCATACCCATGGTTTACCGATTGCGATTAAAGCTGCTTTTGGTGGGGGTGGTAGAGGCTTAAAAGTCGCTTGGCACAAGGACGAGGTTGAAGAGCTTTACCATTCCGCTGTACGTGAAGCGACAGCGGCATTTGGGCGTGGAGAATGCTTTTTAGAACAATTTTTACATAACCCTCGGCATATTGAAGCACAAATTATTGCTGATAAGTTAGGAAATGTCGTAGTTGTTGGAACACGTGATTGTTCATTGCAACGTCGCAATCAAAAATTAATTGAAGAATCACCCGCACCTTTTATCTCCGAGCATGTAGAACAACAAATTATTCAAGCTTCGATTGCTATTTGTACTAAAGCAAACTATGTAGGAGTAGGGACAGTTGAATTTTTACTTAGCCAAGATGGCAAATTATCTTTTCTTGAAGTCAACACTCGGTTGCAAGTTGAACACCCTGTTACAGAAGAAACAACTGGTGTTGATCTTGTTATTGAACAGCTACGCATTGCTCAAGGTTTACCACTTAGTATTACTCAAACGCCTAAACCACAAGGTCATGCTATTGAATTTCGTATTAATGCTGAAGATGCGGCAAATGGTTTTTTACCCGTAGCTGGAACGATTACGCGTTTTGATGCGCCAACAGGTCCTGGTGTACGCTTAGACAGTGGCGTAGTTGCGGGATCGTCCATTCCTGCAATGTTTGATTCACTTATTGCAAAACTTATTATTGTTGGAAATAACCGACAGCAAGCTATAGCAAGAGCTCGGCGTGCATTAGCAGAATTTTCAATTGAGGGCGTTGCGTGTGTATTACCATTTGATCGTGCGGTCATTGAGCACCCTGATTTTTGTGATGATTTTAACGTGCATACACGTTGGATCGAAACTGAATTTGATACCGCGATAGCGTCAGCAAAAAGGCAAGTACCACAAAAAGAAGAAATACTTACACATACTTTTATTGAAATTGATGGTAAGCGTTGTAAACTTGGTTTACCTGCACAATTATTAGCTGGATTATCTTTGCAAACAGATGTTAATTTGGCTACACCTTCTTGTGGCAAAGCGGCGCTTTCTGAGTTAATTGTCCCATCGCCTGTCTCAGGTAGCCTTTTTAAATGGGTGATAAACGATAATCAAAAGGTAAATGCAGGTGATGTGATTGCTATTATGGAAGCTATGAAAATGGAAGTGCAAGTTATAGCACATCGACATGGTGTTTTAAAACAAATAATCAAAGAAGGTAACTATGTCAATGCGGATGTTGCCATTGCTGAAATTGTATAGATTAAACAGAAAAAACAATCATGTTTTTTATCAAAATCACTGAAATAATCAAATATAGACGATATATTAAGCTTATTTTATACTCGTTGCGTCAGATAGTTTGTCTATGTTCATATGTAGGATGATTTATATTGAAGTTTTCTCAGCAATCAACGTTGACAAATGGGGCTTTAGCTTTAGCATTATCATCAGCCTTAACACCTAATGGGATTATTGATAACCCTCAATTTTTTACTGGTTACGCACTTTATCCACAAATTCTTGCTAGATGTTTACTTGTATTAGCTGATATTACTGCGACCCGATATTTTAAACCCGTACCAGTGGCTTTGCGAGATCCTATTTTATCTGCTCAGGGGGATCAATTAAGAGCTGAGGTTTTTTCTGCCTGTAATAGTGTTTATGCTCGTTTGGATTTATTACAACAAGGCTTCGATGGGCAAATATTACGCGGTACAACCAATGTCGATATTGGCCTTGGTTTAAGGCAAGCACTAAATCAGGTTAATAGTAAGGATAAACTTCACCTCAATATTGGTGAGCAAGGCTTAGCAACGCGCCATATCCAACAACAAGATCACGATGTGATCAGTATAAAAACTGTTGTTGAGCGCCCAGTTGAAATGCCCGATAGGTGGATTCGAGCACTTGGCAATCTTACTGAAATTCATACTAAAATGGCGGCTGTTTTTACTGTAGCGGGAATTCATGCGCAAACTTTTATTGCAAGATTGCCAGCAGTAACAAGCAAACAACAAGCAAGTTGGGTCGTTCCATCTAATACGGGCGTTAAATTGGCGTCTCAAGGCGATATTAATAGTGTCTATATTTCTGGCTTACATAGATTAAGTGCACTGAAGCGGTTAATGACCAACATAAAAAGCTTAACGTTTTATCGATTGGAAAGCGGAGAACAAGGGCCATGCATGGTTGAAGTCGCTCTTGATGGTGCAAGGCTTACCTTAAGCTTAACTGCTCAACCATGGCAGGGGTATTCAGGTGAAGGAGCATTACTTGAATCGCTTGTGCCAAAACAGCAATTACAAAATGCTCAACTTGTCCAATCTATTTTGCAATTTGATTCGCAGATTGATCTGGCGCAATTATCTTCAAAAACTCATTTAGATGCTCGGAATATCGATAGTGCGTTGGCTTACCTTGCTGTTTCAGGCAAACTTGGTTTTGATGCTTATCAAAAAAGCTATTTTCATCGCCAATTGCCTGAAGATCCTAATCGAGTCATAAAAGATAACCCGCGTTTAAAATCGGCCTATAAGCTAGTTGAATTTATTGATCAGATTGATGAAACCACTTGGATTGTTCATTCTAATGATGAAGATTATCAAGTCCGTTTAGTTAGACAGAATAATGAAATGGTATCGCAATGTAATTGCTCATGGTATTTAAATCATCAGCTTAAAAAAGGACCTTGCAAACATATTTTAGCGGTTCAAATTAAGGAAAATATTTATGAATGCTAACTTAGAAAAAGCAGAAGCTATTTTTATTTCATTAAACTGGAATAATGTTACACCAGATAATATTTTGCAACAGCCGTTAGGCAGTAAGGAACAGCAAAAAATTGCCCTTTCTGGATTAAAAAGTGGCGAATGGGATGGGTATGTTCGTAGGGGAGACTCTTTCGAGCTACAAGACTATGTTAAGTGTAATAAAGCATATTTAGTGTTGTATGCTATTAGGATTGGGGTATCAGCCAGCCGAGCACTAAAGCTTGTGCGTTATGCCCATTCCTCTTTGTTATTGCCCGTTATTATGGCGCGCGGTGAGAATTATGCGCAGAAATTTGTACAATCAGCATCAGCACCAACAGATCTTGTTGCTCAGTTAGTCGATCAATTAAATTTAGCGATTCCAGAAAATCCCAATTATATCAGTGATTGGACTTTGTACGCAGCCGTTGCTATGCGGGGTGACGATATTGTAAAGCATTTTTACGATAAAACCCCGCCAAATTTAGCGCAATGTCAGCACCGATTTTTTGAACACATTCATATTGCTATAGCGTTAAATATACCAGCAACACAATCTTTTACTCAGTTATTTAGTTTAGGGGTAGCATTAGGTTGGCTTGAGTATGAGCAAGCAAAAGAACTTCTTTTCTTAGCCCTAGATATCGCCTCTCGCCCTGTAGATCGTAAAGCATGGCTTTATACACTTGATGGTTTAGGTATTACTGATGCTGAATTTTGCCAACGGGCATCTGCTTTAATTCCATTGCTAACAACGGGGGAGGCTGCGATGATTAATCGATTAGCACCTGTTTTAATTCCGTTTGTTGATGATGAATTACTAGTTGAAGTGATGACGGCCAGTTTATCGTCTAAAATAAAATCGACGCAAAAATTGGTGTTAAAAACAGCACTCAACCGTAATATACCCCAAAATGCTGATCGGTTTATGCCTTTATTTACTTTATTACTTAGCCAAACCGATGACTCGATTGTTGCTTTAACCAGAAAAATAATTACACAGTGGCAGCTTGATGGTGATTTTACGCAAGCTAGCCCAGTGGCATTAAAGCAACTTTGGCATCCAACGCCATCGCTTTGGCAATTACCACCTTTCGAGTTAGCGCCTATTTCACCTGATATATTAACAGAGCTAGCCTCTGAATTGGTAAAAAGGGACGTATCTGCCCATGATTGTGTGATGGAACGGTTTTTAGCTGTCGCCAATACGATCGCTTATAACGATCCTCAAGCCGCAAAAGCGAGTTTAGTCGGCGTAAAATTGCGAGCTGATGAGTTACTCGGTTTTATATTTTATTGGCGCAAAGGCAAAGAGATCCCGTATCACGATAATTTTACTTGTTTATTAACTGCGCGCGATTATATTGTCTGTAAAAACTTAGGAAAAATTCCTTGTTTACTGTCAACACCGAGTATGAGTGATTTGTCAATAACCGTGGATGATCTTTGTCAGCGATTAGAGACTTATCAGCAATTAAATATTGATGTATTAGAAGCGGATCTATTTTTAGCATTGACTCGTCTTGATGTATCGACACAATCATCATCAACGAAAGAAAAACTTAGTAAACTAAAAATTACTGTCACTTTGCCGTCAGGGCAAAAAATGTCGCAAAATGCCGAGGCTTTGGTCTTACAGTATCTTAATGATCCCGTGATTGAACCAAAATTAGCGTTAAATGCTAATATTAATGATGTATCGTTTCTTCCTCAATCATTAAGTGATTTTCCAGAACGAATAGGCAATAGTTGGTATACTGCTGAGCTTTTTTCTATTTTTCCCTTATGGAGCGATAGTGTTATACCTTCTGATATTGATTGGGCCAAATCATATCATCAAGGTTTTGTGTTTGAGCAACTTGTTAAAAAACGCTCTCCTTTTCCCCCTCGTTCAGCAATTACACTTTTAGCAGCACAGCGATCTCATTCCTCTCATGTGCTTGGTAATATAGCACAAGCCGTGAATCAAGCATGGCAACGAGGATTGCTTATACCTGGAGTGGCCGATGTTTTGCTATTGGAGCGTTTATCCCGTATAGCAAGTTTAGTTGCTGTATTAGCTGATATTGGAAAACAAGGGATGCTTTCGGTAGTTTGGCCCATTTTCGATCAATTAATTATTGCTTCATGCAATGCGCTAAGAATGTTATCAGGCACTGTTGAAACGGTCGATGCCATCGCTGAATTTTTACCTGAAGTTCAATATGCTGTTGATCAGGGTATAGCTGATGCAAGCCAATTACAATTATTAGGCATCAGGATGTTAGCCAGTAAAAAAGGTAGTGCTAATGCAATAAAGAAAGCCCAAGCGATAGTTGAAAAGCTCCCTAATATAGCACCAGCGCCTTTAAAACAAGAAGTGTCTATGCTGGCGCCTGATGATTTTGATCAAGTATGGGTAAAGACGGAAAAAATTAGCGTTGTACCTGAAGATAATGTTTCTATTTCTGTGAGTAAGCCTGTCATTAACCCATCTTCTCAATTTTCTAAACGTTTGTCTAAATCGTTATTATTTACTTTGAAACTTCCTAATGTAGCAAATCAAGTTTTCCAGATTGTTAAAGGTGATTGGTATTATGATTTAGAAAACGAATGGCAATGCGAAGCTTATCCCGCGCCATTGAATCATTCAGAATTTTGCATTGATTCTCAAACAGAAAGCGTTTGGTTACACTGGAGTGAAGCGAGCCAATGTCTGATTGTTGAAAAGAGCCGATATTGGTTGGAAAATTGTAAAAATGCCAATAACTTAATTTTTTCTAACGCATTGGTAATGGTGATTATTGGATTATTAGCGCAAGATAGTGATACCTATCACACAAATTCAATTTTTGAACAAAATGTTGAACAAGGCGTCATTGACGCTGACATCATGCGTAAAGCAATTATCTTATTCCTTGACTATCCCGATTTTAGCCCAGCTAAATTAATCCGATTACTGGAAAAAAAGCCTAATTTATTATCAGTATTTTACCCTGTATTAATTGAGGGCATTAAGTTTGTAGGAAAAATAGCAAAACGAGGTGAAAAAATACCTGCTTGGATCAATCGAATTTTAGATATGTCATTCATTTATGTGCCTTATTTACAAGAAGCAACAAAGCGTGGTTATCTCTCTGAATCTGATTCCCATTGGCAAGGATTAGCCGACATAGCCCATGCAAAAGTAAAATCAACGGCAGTAAATAAAGCAAGACAATTGCTTGAGTTTATTAAGTAATGTAGTTATTTCTTAACAATACATTTGGTAATGTAAAGCATGTTTAATTTGTGAATAATTAAATTTAGTAATTATTCAAATTGTTATATAAAAAAACATTATGATAATCATTATTTTCTAAAACATCATATTGAATTATGTTACTGTTTTGTCTTTATTTTAATAAGAAAGGCATATTATGACTCATTCTTCTCATCCGTTGGTTCGTTTTTACTTAAAAGTAGGGTTGATACCGCAGATTTTATTGGGCTTAATATTTGGTATTATTCTCGCTGCCGTGTCGAAAGAGACCGCTTTAGGGATGTCACTTATCGGAGAGCTATTTATTAATGCTTTAAAATCAGTTGCGCCAATACTTGTACTGATTTTAGTTGTTGCATCAATCGCTAATCACCAACAAGGTAAGCAAGCAAATATGTGTGCGTTAATCATGCTTTACTTATCAGGTATGATATTAGCCGCTTTATTAGCTACATTTGCCAGCTTCCTATTTCCATCTCAAATTTCATTTGGCGATGCACTGGAGCAGATCAAGTTGACTCCACCCAACGGGGTTAAAGATGTCTTAAAAACATTACTGAATAAAATGATTGATAATCCTGTTAATGCCCTTGTTAACGCAAATTATATTGGTTTGATTATATGGGGAATAGGTATAGGGTTAGCATTAAGGCATGCAAGCCAAACGACTAAAACGATGATGAATGATTTATCTTATGCTATCTCTTTTATTGTAAGAATTATTATCCGTTTTGCACCATTAGGTGTGTTTGGGCTGGTTTCTTCAACGCTGGCCGAAACAGGTTTTGGCGAATTATTAAAATATGCACATCTATTAGGTGTATTAGTATCATGCATGTTGATTGTGGCATTAGTTCTTAATCCATTATTGGCTTATTGTGTAATGCGAAAAAATCCATATCCATTAGTTTTTACCTCATTAAAAGATAGCGCAATACCTGCCTTTTTTACTCGTAGTTCAGCTGCTAATATCCCAGTTAATATCGAAATATGCAAAAAATTAAATATGGATGAAGATACCTATTCAGTTGCTGTTCCTTTAGGTGCTGCGATTAATATGTCAGGGGCAGCAGTAACAATTACCGTTTTAACACTCGCAACAGTTAACTCAATGCATATTGATGTTGATATCTATTCTGCGGTATTACTTTGTATAGTCAGTTCTGTGTGTGCTTGCGGTGCGTCGGGGATTGCTGGTGGTTCATTATTACTAATTCCTGTTGCTTGTAGTATGTTTGGTATACCTAATGAAATTTCAGCCAAAGTCATCGGTATTGGTATTGCCATCGGTGTTATTCAAGATTCGGTTGAAACTGCATTAAATTCGTCAAGTGATGTTGTGTTTATTGGTGCAGTTTCGTCGGCAGCGCAAAATAAAAAAATGAATATCAACGCAGATTAAATATTGAACTCTATTTACATTCAGCTACATAACCAACTACATAATGATATGCAGATGGTTATTTAACCAAAATTCATGCATTGCAAACGGTGTAATATTTACACCGTTGTTATTTATACCACTATTTATTGTCATTGATAATGACTAAAATGTTAGCAATGAAACGATCTTTATCTATTTTTAATTGATTACTTGATTATAGCCGCTAATTACACTTTTAAGTTCGCTATTCAAAGAATCAACTTCTCTTTCTATAGTATTGGTCTGTAAATTTTTTAAAACTACTTTCATTTGATTAATCAATCCAGGTAAACGATCAACAAAACGGTCATAATACATATCGTTTAAACCTTGTTGTTTAATCAAGTTATTTTTGCCTTTATTCGTCATTAATTCATTGGTTATGGATTCTATTTGCTGAATTTTTTGTTCAAGGGCTGATTTATCGAGATTTTTAAACTGGTTGTTTTCGTTAAAGCTTTCATTGATTAACTCGATAACATCTTCAGATAAATCCATGATTTCCATGCAATTGTAGTTAATTGTTAACCCTTTGTTTTTTATTTCTGATTTTTGAAATGCATGGATTTCTTTGTATAATTTACCATAAGCTGCTAAAGCCACACTTTTTGCTTCAACATATTGGTTATAAAGCGTGTCAAGATTATTTAACAGTTCAGGTAATTTGGCAAAGTCATCCAATTTGTACTCATTATCTAAATAATATTTAGCTATCTGGTCATAAGCTAATCCTATTTCAACGTATTTATCACTTAATGCTTTGCCTGCGGCATCAAGTTCGGGTAACTCTGGTTTTAATGCTAATAACTCAGTAATCAATTGTTTATATTCATCAAGCTCCTTTGGTTCTGGGTGAGAGCCGATAAAAAGTTTCGTTGGATCTTTTTTCACACGATTGACATCAATTCTACCGTTTTTATCACTGACACCTCTTAAAAAATTCTTAACACTGCTATCAAGATGATAAAGAGAAGAAGTCATCTTGCCATGTCCATTCCCTCTTAATTCATCTGCAGCTTGGGTGACATTAGCATTAAAAACCTCTAGCCATATATTACCTTTACGTGCTTTCAGTGCAAATTGCCGTGAAACATCTTCAGTCTTTTTAGAATCAGAAGGTTTAGCCTCTGAAGTTGCTGTGGGTTGTTGTGTTTTGTTTTCGGTTGGTTTGTCATCACAGCCAATCATCAAAAATCCAGCAATCAATACGGTTAAAAATTTTTTTTTCATTATTTATTTCCTTAATTTTGGCATTATAAATTCAGTGTGTTAATACTTTATTATCTTTTAATGATTATTTCTAATAAAATATGAAGTTGAAACGATGAATTGCTATGTTTATGCTCAATTATTCGTAATAATTCTGGCATTGATTGATACGATAGTTATTACATGTTTTAACAAATAGATACGGTGAAGTATTAATTAACCACGAAACGGTATAGAATCCTGAATATTTTTTACAAAAATTTAGCTTGCTGTCTTAATTTATCTTCAATCTAGCTTTGTTCTTTGTTAGCTGATTATAAATGATCGGACGACTGACCATAAATATTTAGCCAATCGATAACGGTGATTTTTTTATGATATAGACGCCATATCGCTTGTTTGGGATACGGCGTTAGGTATATGCATTACTGTCATTGCTGAAATTACTATCAACAATGTGAGGTATTCCGACTCGTTAGATCACATCAGCGGGTTCTTAAATGAAATTAGCACTTGTATTATTTTATAAATGGGAATACATTCGTTGGAGTGCTATTTTTACCATTACCATTTTAAATTTTCAGTCATCTAAGATTAATTTATGAGGGAATGTGATATGCCATATAAAACACGTGAAGATTTACCTGATTCAGTACACCATGTCTTGCCTGAACATGCGCAAGATATTTTTAAAGAAGCATTCAATAGTGCGATTAAGGAATATCAAGATCCGCATAAGCGGCGTGATAATAGTGATCCCGAAACGATTGCTTTTAAAGTGGCTTGGTCAGCGGTCGAAAAGGTTTACCACAAGGGTGAAGATGGTAAATGGCAACGTAAATAATCATTAGGCATAACAGTTAAATAATAATTCGATAGAAATAATTTATATCATCCTAATTTTTTTATTAATAATTACTTTTGTGAGAATAAAATAAATTAGGATTAGATTATTTCTATCACAAGTAAAAAGGATTTATTATATTGGTTTTCTTTTTAATCCTAGTTGGATATAAACTCTGTTTATTTTTTCTCTCAATTACCTTAAACCTATTAGCGAAATAGAACGTTATTTACAGCAACATATTAATTATCTTGAAATTAACTATAAATAAGGACATTTTATATCATCAGATCGTAAAGTTCTTGCACAGGCGGTGTGATTCTTTGCCGAGTAGAAAGTAAGGAAAAGCAAGTTTAATCATGCAGAAAGTGACATTTTACATTCATTAAATTGCTCAATATCATATTATCGAGTTTGTGCCCTCAAAATATGCCGATGGGCTTGAAGAGTTTATTTAAAATTTTTTTTAACTATTTAAAAATTAAAATTATTTTTTAGATATTTATCGTGTATGTTGATAAAGTTCTAAATATCGAAAGAAGTTACTCACTTTACTAACATTAATTCATAACTTTCCTCCAAAATATACTTATATTTTTCCTGATCAATAAGGAAAAAGTTGGTTAGTAATTCTATTTTTTTCCTTTTATACTAAATTTGAATTATCAATAAACGCAGGTACTTAATTATGAAAAATAAAGGTTTACCAAAAGATTTTTTGTGGGGAGGTGCAGTTGCTGCTCACCAATTAGAAGGGGCTTGGCAAGCGGGTGGTAAAGGTATTAGTGTTGCCGATGTGATGACGGTGGGGTCGCCTAAAAGTTATAGAAAAATTACTGAAGGTGTGATTGAAGGTGAATATTATCCAAATCACGATGCCATTGATTTTTATCATCACTATAAAGATGATATTAAACTCTTTGCCGAAATGGGTTTTAAATGTTTTAGAACCTCTATTGCGTGGACGCGTATCTTTCCAAAAGGTGATGAACTTGCGCCAAATGAAGAAGGATTAAAATTTTATGATGATCTTTTTGATGAATGTTTAAAATACAATATTGAGCCGGTTGTCACACTTTCTCATTTTGAATTGCCTTATTATCTTGTTACTGAGTATGGTGGATTTCGTAATCGTAAATTAATTGATTTTTTTGTGCGTTTTGCCGAAGTCTGTTTTGATCGTTATAAAAATAAAGTCAAATATTGGATGACTTTTAACGAAATTAATAATCAAGCTAATTTTAATGAAGATTTTGCACCATTTACTAATTCAGGTATTTACTATAAAGCAGGCGATAATCGCGAACAGATTATGTATCAAGCTGCACATTATGAATTAGTTGCTAGTGCTAAAGCAGTACAAATAGGTCATGCCATTAACCCTGATTTTAAAATTGGGTGTATGTTGGCGGTAATACCAATTTATCCTGAAACCTGTAAACCAGGTGATATTTTGATGGCACAAAAAGCAATGGAGCGTAAATACTTTTTTGCTGATGTTCATGTGCATGGCGAGTATCCGAATCATATTAAAAAATATTGGCAACGCAATGGTTTTGAGCTTGATATTACAGCGCAGGATCTTGAAGTGCTTACTAAAGGTACGGTTGACTATATTGGTTTTAGCTATTACATGTCCAATGCTATTAGGAAAAAGGAAAATGATAACAGCTATAGCTATGACGAAAAAAAGGATCTGATTGGTAATCAATACGTTAAAAAATCTGACTGGGGCTGGCAAATTGATCCTGAAGGATTACGTTATACCTTAAATTGGTTAACAGATATGTACCGATTGCCACTGTTTATTGTTGAAAATGGGTTTGGTGCATATGATAAAGTCGAGGCAGATGGTAGCATTCATGATACTTATCGTATTGAATATTTAAAAGAACACATCAAACAAATGAAGATTGCTGTTGAAGAAGACGGCGTTGATTTAATGGGCTACACCCCTTGGGGATGTATTGATTTGGTTTCGGCGGGCACTGGTGAAATGGAAAAACGGTATGGGTTCATTTATGTGGATAAAGATAATAAAGGTAATGGAACCTTAAAACGTAGCCGAAAAGATTCATTTGCTTGGTTTAAGAATGTCATTGCTTCAAACGGTGAAGTTTTATAGAAACTTATAGAAGCTCTATAAAAGTAGAATAGAAGCTCTATAAAAGTTTTATTAAGGGATCATAATTGCGTTGAGGAAAAACCATGAAAAAAGCATTAATTATTTGTGCAGCAGGAATGTCATCATCATTAATGGCTAAAAAAGTAACAGAATATTTTGCTAGTAAAGATAAAGCTATTTCGGTTGATGCAGTATCGGCAACCGAAGGAAGCAATATGATTAAAAATAGTGATTTCTCATTATTTTTAATCAGTCCACAAACGATGATGATGTTTGATAAGTTAAAAAATTTGGGTGATGAAGTGGGTAAGCCTGTAGTAAGTATTCCTTTTCAGGCCTATATCCCTATACCGTCGGGTATTGAGCAATTGGCTAAGTTAACCGAAGACAATATCAAATAGCCCAAAATAAGCCTTTGTTTTAGAAAAACGGCTTGGCGTTGTCATTAGGTTACCAGACATGGCAGCGCCTTATTAACTTGCTTGATGTGTGCTTATCTAACATATCAGAGTAACTACACTATGATTAACAGCCTAGTTTTAGCTGTCACAGGTACGAATGATTGTGATTAAGAACAAACAACGAGATCTAATTAGTTTAATGGTTCGCTCTAAAAATCTATTCAAAAGCAGCGCATTGCTGGCAAGTGAATTATCATTATCAGATCGAACTGTTCGTACTTACCTTAAGGACTTAAAACCGTTGATTGAAAACAATGGCGGAACTATTGTTAGTAAACAAGGTTATGGTTATCAATTACAAATTAAAGATAGAACGGCTTTCAACTTATTTTTAATTGAACATCATTTATTCTATCGTAACGAAGAGCAAGCAAACTGCCGAGAAGCATGTCAAAGAAAGCACCATATTCTTAATCTATTATTATTAGAAAGCCAAAAAATTGATATAGAGGCGTTATCAGAACGATTATTTATTAGCTCTTCTCAACTAAATAAAGATATTTTAGAAATCAAACACCAGCTTCAACCTTATGGGCTAACTGTCAAAAAAAGTCGATCCTTGTTTTATGTTGAAGGCGAGGAAAAAGCTAAAAGGCATTTTATTTTAAGTTATTTTTTTCATGAAGAATCAATTAACTTTTTACAAAATCTTACTTATTTGAACAAGTTTAGTGATGTAATTAGTTTTGACTCCTTGACCATTATTATTTTAGATGAATGTCGTGAGGCAAAGATAAAATTATCTGATGTCATGATGCAAAATATCGTGTTACATCTATCACTCAGCATTAAACGTCTACAATCAGGACTTTCTATTCAAAATCTTGATATGCCACAATCGACAAAAAATACATTGGAATATCAAGTTGCTAAGAAAATTATCAATAGGGTTGAAAAAGTAATTGGTTTTTGTTTTCCCAAACAAGAACAAATGTATTTAACTTTACATTTGATGAGTAAATCAAATGTTACTCACAATGATGTGGATTGCGAATTATATTTATCTGTGACTAATATATTAATCGAAATTGAGCAGCAGACAGGGTATTTATTTTTAAATGATGAACAATTGAAAGACGGCGTTATTCAACATTTAAAACCGATGATCGTTCGTTTACAACAAAATATTAAATTAGAAAATCCATTACTTGATGAAATTAAAGCTAATTCACCAGAATTATTTCAATTAGTTAAAAACTACCTTAACCAGCTACCTCAGCTTAATCAATTTACGATTCACGATGATGAGTGGGGCTACTTGACTTTGCACTTTTTAGCTTCGATTGAAAAATTAAAAAATGAACAAAAAGCCAAAGTGCTAATTATTTGTGCAACGGGTCTTGGCAGTGCCCAGCTATTAAAAAACCGAGTTGAATGTGAGTTTGATGAACGAATCAAAATTGTTGCGACACAAGGATATTATGAAATTGAACCAGAAACGTTAAATAAGGTCGATTTTATTATTTCGTCCGTTGATTTATCAGCGCAAGTATTTAAAGTGCCTGTTTTTCATGTTTCTGTATTCTTAACGGATGATGATGTACAAAAAATTCGCCGTTATCTTGCGTCACGAAATATGCCTGTCTCTGAGCGTAGAACGCAAATTCCAATGTTCGCAACAAAAAAATCTTGCAATCATTTTATTGATATTGAGCAAATTATTGATGATTTATTTGCAGATTATTTCTACCCATGCCGACAACCTCAAAGCAAAGAACATATTTTAGATTCTTTACTTGATCTTTTAGCGTTAAATGAAGATAGCAATTATAAGCAACAAATGATAAAGCAAATGCAAAATCGTATGCTATTAGGTGACATCTTCTTTAGCCAGTCGATAGTGGTGCCACACCCTGCAATTCCTGTAGGGAAATTATCTAAAATTGGCGTTGCGATGATCCCTGATGGATTATTTTGGGATGATAATTACCCACAGGTTCGCTTCGTTTTTATGATTTCCCCTTCTATTTATCAAAATTCAACTTTATCGATGATAACTAAAGCCATTATTAATTTAATTGATGATTTAGCAATGCAATCAAAGCTGTTGAAAACACATAACTATGGCCAATTTAAACGGCTTTTTATCCAACTTATTGAAAAAGGAGTATAGCAATGAATGAGGAAATGAAGCAAATGAGCTCAGAGGATATTCAACTTATCGCTTTTAATATTATTTTATATAGCGGTAATGCTAAAACTAAAATCCATGAAGCATTTAAGGCGATGAGACAAGCCGATTTTATTACCGCAAACCAGCTTCTTGATGAAGCGAATGAAGATATTTTACAAGCTCACTACTCACAAACAGAGTTACTACAAAATTATGCTAACGGTACAAAGATCACCATGGAAATTATTATGGTGCATGCGCAAGATCACTTAATGACAACAATGACAATGCGCGAAATTGCACTTGAGATGGCTCAGTTATATGAGCAAAACCACCGCTTAGCAGTCAAATTAGGGGGGTAATCCATCATATGACAACTAAAAAATTAGAAATGCACCAAAAAACGAGCCTAACCAACCTCTATTTTAATCGCTTTTTAGCTATTCGTTATAGCACGGCATTTTTTTTATTTATCAATCTGTATTGGTTTGTATTTTTAGGTGGATCATTATCTATTGTGGCCTTTTTGCCACTATCGATCCTTGTGCTAGCGATATTAACGATGTATGAGCAGATTAAACTTTATCGAATTCATAATAATCGTTTACCTTATGCAAAGGCGCTTTATTCTGCATTATCGGTAATTTGTATTGTTTTGCTGATTTCGGTAAATACATCTTTATTTCATCTATTCTTTCCTTTTTTTAAAAACACTCAATATGTCTTAAATACCGTAATGATAGTGTTAACAGCAAGTTTATTAATTAATTTTTTACTGCTTAAAAAAATAAAAAAAATTGAGCTTAATAAGGATAAATCTTTCCAAAGAATTCAAGCTTACCAACAGGTCATTAATTAGATGAGGATAACAAAATGAATACGGGATTTGTAATTTTACAGAAATTTTTAATGGCGCCAATGGCTAAAGTATCGCAATTTAAAATTGTTCGAGCAGTAATGGCCGCGGGGATGGCTTCAGTGCCTTTCTCTATTGTGGGATCTATGTTTTTAGTATTCAATACTTTACCAATGACATTTACAGGGTTAGAAGGCTTTTTTGAAAATACTTTTTTTAGAGTGAGCGATCTTTATATGATTGCCAACACAGCAACTATCGGCATTTTAGCTCTCTATTTTAACTTTGTTGTTGGTTATGAACTGACTAAAATCGAAGAAGAAGAAACTGGTCTTAAAGTTAACCCTCTTAACGGCGCTATGTTATCTATTTTTGCTTTTTTCATGACTTTGCCTGAATTAGTTATGCAAAAAGGCGTGATTACATTACTTAATGATGAAAGTAATTTAGTCTTTAATGGGCTACGTTTAAAACCTTTTATTTTCCGCTTAGGTACATCGGGTATATTTATTGCAATCGTAATGGCAATTTTGGCAACTCATCTTTATTTTTTATGTGTTAGGCGAAATTGGGTTGTGAAAATGCCAGAAACTGTACCGCTAGGTGTTTCGCGGTCTTTTACTGCGCTGATTCCAACGTTTATTATTGCGTTTTTTGTGATCATTATTAATGGCGTTTTTATCTATTTTGGTACTGATATTTTTAATATTATTGCTGTGCCATTTGCTTTTGTGACCAATTTAACCAAAAGTTGGCTAGGTGTTATGGTCATTCTCTTTTTAATCCATGCATTATGGGTTGTTGGGATCCATGGCGCTACTATTATTGGCGCATTTATCACCCCAATTATGTTAGCTAATATGAACGAAAATGCACTTGGTGGTGAACATATTCCTTTTGCTGGAGAATTTAATAATTCATTAGTGATTTTAGGCGGTTCGGGTTCTACCTTATTAATGACATTCTTTATTGCTTTTTGCGCTAAGTCTAGTCAACTAAAAATCTTGGGACGAGCTTCAGCAGTACCTGCAATATTCAATATCAACGAACCTATTATTTTTGGTATGCCGATTGTATATAATCCTTACTTGGCATTTCCATTTTTCTTAGCGCCGATGGCGTGTGGAACATTAGGTTATTTTGCAATTAATACGGGTTTTATCCATCCAATCATTGCATTAATTCCATGGCCATCACCAATGGGTATAGGCGCATTTATTGGTACGGGTGGTGATTATAAAGCTGCTGTTATTGCGGTCGTGTCGGCCATTTTAGCTCTGCTAATTTATATTCCTTTTGTCAAACTATATGACAATAAACTTTATAAAGATGAACAAGGTAAATCAGCAAATCAAGCTCAAACAGCTTAGTTTTAATTAGTTTATATTAAAGGGTGTATGCCATTTAGTTTGCTACACTCTTTTTTAATTGTTTTGAGCTAATTACACGAAATCCAATTCTAAAAGTGATGAATAAGAAAGTATTTTCTTTTAATCATGTATTGAATCCTCACCATAATTGAAACGGCATAGATTCCTGAATCTTTTTTACAAAAAATAGGCAAATCAAAATTATCTAAGCAGGCTTGATTAGAAATTAATAAGAAAATCATCACAAAGTCAAGTATAGAAATTTCTATATGATCAATATTTACTCAACATTTTTATTTTCTATGCTATATTGATAATTCCCCTTAACCAAATATTGCATAATTTTTCCTATTTTTTTATGCTATTTTGTGTTAAGTGGGGCGAATAAATCATATTTTATTAGGAGGTACAACATGTTCTATCTTAAACGCAGGCTGATAACGTATTGTAGCCTTGTTATTTTTTTAGTGATAAGCCCAGTATTTGCTGTAGACAATTTAAAACAAAAATTTGAGGCTGGAGCCGTTGCCTCCCCAGATTATTATGGCGCACTAGCTGCGCAAGAGATATTAGAAAAAGGAGGAAATGCCGCTGATGCTGCTGTAGCTACAGCATTTACTCTGGCTGTTACCTATCCTGAAGCGGGTAATATTGGTGGTGGCGGTTTTATGACGCTTTGGATGGAAGGCAAGCCTTATTTTATCGATTATAGAGAAATTGCCCCGAATAAGGCTGATCGAGATATGTACCTTGATGATCATAAAAATGTGATCCCGAATTTAAGTCTATATTCCTACAAAGCCTCAGGCGTACCAGGTACGGTTGCTGGTATGTGGGCTGTGCATCAACGTTTTGGTAAATTATCTTGGAAAGACGTTATGGCGCCAGCTATACGATTTGCCAATGAAGGGTTTACCGTAGATAAACTACTAGTTAAACGGTATCATGAAGTAGAATCACTAGCGCCGGCTAATGGCCACTTTAAGCAATACTTTGGTTCTATGCAAGAAGGAAAACTATTTAAGCAGCCCGAGCTTGGCAAGGTATTAATGCGTATTGCCGATCAAGGTAGTGACGGTTTTTATAAAGGTGAAACGGCTAAATTAATTGCAAAACAGATGCAAGAAAATGCGGGTTTAATTACTGAAAATGATTTAGCTAATTACCAAGCTAAATGGCGAGAGCCGTTAGTTGCTAAGTGGCAAGATATGCAAATTGTAACTGCACCGCCACCAAGTTCAGGCGGTGTAGGTTTAATTCAACTATTATTAATGAAGCAAAATTTAGCGAATGATTTTAAGAATGTTAAAGTCAATTCACCTCAATATATTCACTTATTAGCAGAAATAGAAAAACGTGTGTTTGCTGATCGAGCCGAATATATGGGCGATCCTGATTTTATCTCGGTCCCTGTTGCTAAACTGATTGACGCTAATTATTTGGCAGAAAGATCAAAACAAGTTAACCCAAAAGCGATTTCTTTTACCGAACAAGTTAAACCTGGTTTGAACAACAACCATGAAAAATTACAGACAACGCATTTTTCTATTGTAGATAAATGGGGTAATGCAGCATCTAATACTTACACTCTCAATGGTTGGTTTGGATCTGCGGTTGTGATTGAGGGTACAGGTATTATACTCAATAATGAGATGGATGATTTTAGTAGTAAGCCAGGTGTTGCTAATCAGTTTGGTGTAGTGAGCAAAGATGCTAATGCCATAGAGCCTAATAAGCGTCCTTTATCTTCTATGACACCAAGTATTTTTATTAAAAATAATGATGTTGCAATGGTTATTGGTACGCCAGGTGGTTCAAGAATTTTTACATCCATCTTTCAAGTTGTAACTAATGTTTTTGATAATCATATGTCATTAAAAGCAGCAATGGATGCGCCTCGTTATCATCATCAATTATTACCAACTAATCTTATTTTTATTGAACGCTTTCAAAACAAAGTACCAGAGGATTTAAAAGATAAACTCAAGCAAATGGGCTACCATTTTGAGCAGCAAGATTTTAGTGGTGATATTCAGGCGATAAAAATCACAGATAAAAAACCTGAAGCAGTATCAGATATCCGTGGTCGAGGTAAATCAATGGTTGTAAGATAAAAATATTTTTCATGTTGATGTATATAATAAATATTTAATTTTATTTTTATCATTGCCACTGAAAAATAGATAATAAAAAACCCATTTAGATTAAATGGGTTTTTTATTTAAGTTGAGTTATTATTGTTCAGAAATAACTTCAACAGTCAGTTTAGCAAAAGCTTCACTATGTACTTGGAAAAATACTTCGTATTCACCTATTGTACGTAATACACCATTTGGTAAGCGAACTTCGCTTTTCGATACTTGAATACCACGAGCTTTAACTGCATCAGCGATATCACGAGTACCAATTGAACCAAAGAGTTTACCTTCATCACCAGCTTTAGAAGCGATAGTTACTTTACCTAGAGCATTAATTTCAGCAACGCGCGCTTCAGCGGCTTTTAATGTTTCAGCAAGTTTTGCTTCTAATTCAGCACGACGAGCTTCAAAGAATTCAATATTCTTTTTAGTCGCTGCTACTGCTTTACCTTGTGGAATCAAATAGTTACGAGCATAACCCGCTTTTACATTAACTTGATCACCTAAGCTGCCTAAATTAGCAACTTTATCGAGTAGAATAATTTGCATTATATGTTCCCTCTGTTGCTAATTACTGATGGTTGTCAGTATATGGTAATAATGCCAAGTAACGAGCGCGTTTGATTGCGCGAGCTAATTGACGTTGATATTTTGCGCTAGTACCAGTGATACGGCTTGGTACAATTTTACCACTTTCTGTGATATAGCTTTTTAATAAAGAAACATCTTTATAATCAATTTCTTTAACGCCTTCTGCAGTAAAACGGCAGAATTTGCGACGACGGAAATAACGTGCCATTTGGCTATTCTCCTAATAGTTTAATCTGGTCAGCATGTAATACAAGTTGGCTTGTTTGGTTACGTTTAGTGTGGGTACTTATAAATCCACTGACTAAAATTTTGCTGCCTTTTTTTATGTAACTTAACTCTTGTTGTCCACTAGCAATTACGGGCATTATGCACCATGCTTGCCTTGTGAGTTCTGCTTCGATTTGTTTAGAAACATGTTCTAAATAAAATTGGCAGTGCGAAATCCCACTTGGACTGACTTTTCTTATCGGTGTTTTTTTTACAATACCCGATAACACTAAACGATTATTCGTCGGAATCATCGTCCATGTTTACTTCGTTAAAATCTTCTTCAGAACTACGACGTTCTTCTTTAGCTTTTAACATAGGTGAAGTTTCAGTTACAGCGTGTTTGGTGCGCATAATTAAACTGCGAATCACTGCATCATTGAAGCGGAAGTTATCTTCAAGTTCATTAACAGCTTCTTGAGTTGCTTCAACATTCATTAACACATAATGTGCTTTGTGCAGTTTTTCGATAGGATAGGCTAATTGACGACGACCCCAATCTTCTAAACGATGGATTTTACCACCATCAGTGGTTAATGTACCAGTATAACGTTCAATCATACCAGGTACTTGTTCACTCTGATCTGGGTGAACCATAAATACTATTTCGTAATGACGCATTATCGCTCCCTACGGATTAATCAGCTTTCTGTCGGGGGCAACCGCAACCCATTGAAAGCAAGGAACATGAAAATAGGCGGTTGAAATCGACGTGGCATTATATATCAACTTATTATATTTGACAAATGAATATGCCAAGTGGTTTTAATACTTATTTTGATCGTTATAAGCAAGCCCTTCTGCATTTGAGTATTTCAAATTATAGGAGATATTAAAATATAACTCACAATAAAAACTTAAATAAAATCAATAGTTTTTCTGAACGGTTTTTAGGGTGTAAAATGCATTTTAAAATGTAACGATTTCTATACATTTTTATTGTTAAAATATGTTATGCTTGAGTATGTAAAATGTTAATTGTAGGTATATGCATAGTAAGGAGAATTTGATGGCTCAAGAAATTATTTTGAAGGAAACTATTTTTAGTAAAATTATTCGAAAAGAAATCCCTGCTGATATTGTTTTTCAAGATGATAAAGTGACGGCATTTCGTGATATTTCTCCTCAAGCACCGAAGCATATTTTAATTATTCCCAACAAACTTATTCCAACTATTAATGATGTTACTGAACAAGATGAAGTGATATTAGGGCATATGGTGACAGTTGCTGCTAAAATTGCAAAGCAAGAAGGTATTGATGAAAGCGGATATCGCTTAATCATGAATTGCAACAAAGATGCAGGGCAAGAGGTCTTTCATATTCATATGCATTTATTGGGCGGTAAAAATTTAGGGCGATTAATAGGTTAATCATTATATGAAACAGTTCAAAGGTATATTTGTTACTAGTGCATTAATTTTTGCGTTAACTGGCTGTCATCTTATTAGCAATACCCCAAAAGTGGAAATGAAACCGCCAGTAGATGAAACGCAGTCTAGCGATACGGCGGTCATTGAAATGCCTCCTCAAATTGTTAAAAAAACGGATTGGCATTTAATCTTATCGCCTTTTATCAATAAGTTGGCTAATACATCACTTGCAAGTTCTGATAATAAGCTTATTTTAATTAGCGATATTCAAAATCGTAGCGGTGATTATCTTGCAAGCAATCAAATTGATGAAGCTTTACACCAATTAATGCATAAACAAAACACGTTCACAGTGGTTAATAAGCAGGTCATAAATCAAGCTAAACAAACGCTGGGTATTTCAGCTGATGATAAGTTAGTTTCTCGCGGTAAGATGATTGGGTTGGCTAAGTCAATAAATGCCAACTATGTTCTTTTCACCACTATCTATAAAGTGCCTGATGAAAGCCATGGAGCAGATCTTGCAATGGAATTAATTTCAACACAAAGTGGAGAAATTCTAGCTAGATCTACCTCTAAAGATTTTTCTAAACAACTCAATATTAACGAGGGATCAAATCAAGTTATTGAGGATAACAAATAATGGGACCATTGCTGATTGATGTTGAAGGTAAATCATTAACCGAAGAAGATAAGGCATTATTACAAAACCCGTTGGTTGGTGGGGTGATTTTATTTAGTCGCAATTATCAGGATCAAACTCAATTAAGAGAATTGATAAAACAGATTCGGGCAGTTTCTACACAGCGTTTATTAATCTCGGTTGATCATGAAGGTGGGCGAGTTCAACGTTTTCGTGATGGTTTTACTGCTATTCCACCTGCGCAATCTTTTGCGGCTCTTAATGAGCTTGAGCAAGCTAAATCGTTAGCTTTTGATGCGGGGTGGGTACTTGCAATGGAACTTATTGCTTTTGATATCGATCTTAGCTATGCGCCCGTTTTAGACTTAGGTCATCATTGTCTTGCTATCGGCACTCGTTCATTTCATCAAGATGCCAATATCGCCTATCAAGTTGCTGCTGCTATGATTGATGGTATGCATGCTGCAGGAATGAAAACAACCGGTAAACATTTTCCTGGACATGGTCATGTGCTTGCTGATTCGCATAAAGAAACACCTATTGATCATCGTGAAAAATCACTCATTGAACACGATATGCAAATTTTTGCCAAATTGATCGCTGATAAAAAACTCGATGCCGTTATGCCTGCTCATGTTATCTATCCTGCTTTTAATGATCAGCCTGCTAGTGGTTCACCCTATTGGCTTAAAACAGTACTGCGTGAGCAATTACATTTTGAGGGGGTGATTTTTTCCGATGATTTATCGATGGAAGGTGCAGCAATAATGGGAGGCTATGCCGAGCGAGCCCAAGCAGCATTAGCGGCAGGCTGTGATCTATTGTTAGCTTGTAATAATCGACAAGGCACTATTGCCATTTTAGAAAGATTAACAGAGCTAAATAAGATTTATCCATTAATATCAGATAAAGCGAAACATCTATTAACTAATACAAAAATCACTTATGCTGAATTAAAAAATAATTCTCAGTGGCAACATCGACGCGATAATTTAAAAAAACTTAGTGAAAAGTGGGAAGAATATGCAAGCTGCAATGATTGAAATTGATAATAACCAACTTCTAGTTGCGTATAATGATACGGCTAAAGTATTATTTCCTCATAACGTTTTAGTATTAAATCAACCTTTTGATTACCAAAAAACATTTAATTTTGATAATACAATAAATATAAATGAACAAGATGATACAATCATCGTTTTAAATTCTCAGCACTTTTTATTGCAAAAAATGGTTGATCCATCTAAAACAGTCTTTGTTGTGCAACCAATTGCTTACTTAAAAAAACGATTGTCGAAAATCAAAGTCGTCGGGCACCATGCTTTCGATATCTTTGCTACTCAAAGTTTAGTTATGCAAAAACTTATTGCACAGGCTAAAGCTTTTTCTATGCAAAGTGAACCTTTATTAATATCAGGCGAAACAGGTACTGGTAAAGACTTACTAGCTAATGCTTGTCACCAATATAGCCCTCGTGGCGATCAAACCTTTCTAGCATTAAATTGTGCAGCTATGCCTGATGAGGTAGTGGAAAGTGAATTATACGGGCACGCAGCAGGCGCTTACCCAGGGGCGATTGAAAGTAAAAAAGGTTTTTTTGAGCAAGCTAATGGTGGTTCAGTATTGCTTGATGGCATTGATGAAATGTCTTTTCAAATGCAAACCAAATTATTACGTTTTATTAATGATGGTTATTTTCGGCGAGTAGGTGACGATAATGAAGTCTATGTCGATGTAAGAATTATTTGTGCAACAAAAGTCGATTTAGCTGATTTAGTCGAACAAGGTAAATTTAGAAAAGATCTCTACTACCGACTTAATGTACTGTCGCTCAATTTACCCTCATTGCAAGAACGTAAAGATGATATTTTGCCACTTACGCATATCTTTGTTAATGAATTTGCCAATAAACAAGGGATCATACCACCTGCGATCGATAATGACCTTATTGACTACTTTGTTCACTATTCATGGCCAGGCAATGTAAGACAACTTAAAAATATCTTATACTCTGCATTAGCCCAATTAACTACCCCAATATTAACGGTTAAAAATATCGTATTGCCAACACCTAAATCACAAGTATCATGGGTCAACAATATCGAAAATAAAACTCTGGATGAAATAACCAAGCAGTTTGAAAAAGAAATCTTATTAAAACTTTATGACCAATACCCAAGCTCCCGAAAACTGGCTAAAAGGCTCGGAGTGTCGCATACAGCAATTGCTAATAAGTTGAGGGATTATGGGATAGGGCGGTGATTTTGCTAAATAATGTTAAAAGAATATTAATAACAGGTGGAGCCGGATTTATCGGTTCTGCTGTTATTCGTTATATTATTGAACATACTCAAAGTTATGTAATTAATATTGATAAATTAACTTATGCAGCAAACTTGTGCTCATTAGCAAAGGTTTCAAGCAACAGTCGATATATCTTTAAAAAGATGGATATTTGTAATCGGCAAGGACTTGAACGTGTATTTCGACAATATCAACCTCACGCTATTATTCATTTAGTCGCCGAAACCATGCCGATAGCTCAATAATCAGTCCAATTAATTTTATCGAAAGCAATATTATTGGAACTTTTACTCTTTTGGAGGCTTCGCGAAATTATTGGAGCAATTTATCAGAGAAAGATAAAGGCAATTTCCGATTTATCTACGTTTCAACTGATGAAGTTTATGGAAATTTAGGTAGTACGAAGTTATTATTTGCCGAAGCATCCCCCTATTCCCCAAGCAGCCCTTATTCCGCATCAAAGGCATCAAGTGATCATTTAGTTAAAGCATGGCTTCGTACATATGGATTTCCTGCAATTATAACCCACAGTAGCAACAATTATGGCCCTTTTCAACATATTGAAAAATTGATTCCATCTGTAATTATAAATGCTCTAGCTGGTAAACCTATACTCATTTATGGCAATGGTTTACAAATACGTGATTGGATATATGTAGAAGATAACGCTAAAGCTTTATATGCAGTACTAATAAATGGTAAAATTGGCGAGGTTTATAATATTGGTGCTAATAATGAACATACCAATTTAGATATAGTGCAAATTATTTGTTCAATGATGGATTACCTTGTTCCCAAACACCCAATTGGAATCAAACGATACCAAGATTTAATTCAATTTATATCCGATAGACTTGGTCATGATTATCGATATGCTATCGATTCATCGAGAATACAAAAACAGTTAGGCTGGAAGCCACAAGAAACATTTGAAAGTGGATTGCGAAAAAATGATAAAAAATGAGGATATCTCAGTAGTTGTACAAGGACCTGTGGTACCTATTTTGACAAAACTTAGCTTGCTAAGTATTAGAAAGTACCTTCCTGAATCTAAAATTATATTATCTACTTGGAATTTTTCTAATTTGGAAGGATTAGATTTTGATGAATTAGTTCTTAATGAAGATCCAGGCGGATTTGCTCACACTTACTGTGATGGAATAAAAATCAATAATGTTAATCGACTCATTATTTCAAGTTTAAATGGAATTAGAGAGGTAAAAAGTCGGTATGTGTTTAAGATTCGTAGTGATTTTTTGTTAAAAGGAAATTCCTTTCTAAAGTTTTTCAATTTGTACAATCTTGTTGAGCAAAAGTATGTTTTATTTGAGCATAAAGTTTTGGCTTGTAGTTATTTTTCACGCAATCCCAACAAGGTTAATTTGCCCTATCATCCTTCAGATATTGCCTTTTTTGGTCTGAAAAATGATTTATTAAGACTATTTGATATCAAATTAATGAGCGAATCTGATGAATTCTATTTTCAAGAAAATGGCAAATCGGATAGAAGATATGCTCCCGAACAGTATATATTCATTAGTTTTTTACAACAAAATAATCGAAAAGTATTGTGTAATAATAAAGTAGCTGTTAACAAAGACCAAATAACGCAAACAGAACGTTACTTTGTTTCTAATTTTATTTTTTTAGATTGGAAAAATTTTAATTTAAAGCCTCCTAAAAAATTTTATAATTATCGTAAATTAGATCATTTTTCATGTATAACTCATGTTGAGTGGAAGAGATTGTATTACAAGTATGTAACTTTAACCTCTACTAAATTTGCTGGATTTAATTGTGAAAGATTAAAATTGAATTTCATTTTGCTGAATTATCAATTAGTAAAAACGATTGCAAAGTTAGTAACCTTGTTTATTTTAGGTAAAAAAAATAAAGAATTGCGAAAAAAAATTAGAAAAAAAATAATAAGGAATTAATTTTTTCTGTTAAAATGCGAAAATTTAATCATTTATTTTAATTTATTGGGAATAATAATTATATGCTTAACATCGTATTGCCTATGGCTGGTAGGGGAAGTAGATTTGCAAATGCAGGGTTTTCTATACCCAAACCATTTATTCCAATTCATGATGTTCCCATGATAAAGGTTGTTGTAGATAACCTATCACCGAAATGTGAACATCGTTTTATTTTTGTCTGCCAACAACAACATATAGATCAGTATAATTTAATACCTAAATTGAAATCGTATTCAAAAAATGTGGAAATTATTGGTATTAATGGAATAACTGAAGGTCAAGTTTGTACAGCACTTCTTGCTAAAAAATACTTCGATAATAATGAACCTTTAATGAGTGCCAATGCTGATCAATATATTGATTTTGATATAAATGAATATTTAGATGCAATTTCTGACAAAAATCTAGATGGTATGATTATGACGATGAAATCTAATGATCCTAAGTGGTCATATGCCAAAACAAATAATGAGGGTTTTGTGATTGAAACAGCTGAAAAAAAAGTAATCTCAAATGATGCTACAGTTGGAATATTCAATTTTTCTAAAGGTAAATATCTTGTTAAAGCTGCTGAACAAATGATAAAGGATAATATTCGAGTTAATAACGAATTTTATACTTGCCCTTGTTATAACTATCTAATAAGAGAAGGGAAGAAAATCGGTATATATGGTATAGGTGAAGAATATAATGGTATGTATGGATTAGGTATTCCCAAAGATTTGGATTTTTTTCTTAATAATCCTATTTCTTTGAGGGTAAAAAAATGATAGTTCTTTCTCATCGAGGATATTGGAAAGCAATTGAAGAAAAAAATACTGAGATTTCATTCAAGAGAAGCTTTGATCTTGGTTTTGGTACAGAAACTGATTTAAGAGATCATGATGGTGAAATAGTTATTTCACATGATATGCCTGTAGGTGATGAAATGAGATTTGAGCAGCTTTTATCCATTATGGATGGAAGAAATTTACCATTGGCTCTAAATATTAAAGCTGATGGATTATCTAAAATTATCAAAGAAATACTCAAAAAATACAACCATACTAATTATTTTACTTTTGATATGTCAATACCAGATATGGTTTGTCAAATTAATAACAAACTCAATGTCTTTACTGGACTAAGTGATATTTTGAATCAACCAGTTTTAATTGATGATTGTTGTGGTGTTTGGTTGGATTGCTTTAATTCAGATTGGTATGATCACACGCAAATTGATAATCTTATTAAACAAGGAAAAAAGGTTTGTTTAGTTTCGGCTGATTTACATAGAAGGGATGTATCAAAACAATGGGATATGATTCGTAAAAGTAAGTACGTAACTAATGAAAATTTAATGCTTTGTACTGATTTTCCTGAAGTAGCAAGAGGATATTTTAAATGAAAATTAAAGCTGTATTATTTGATATGGATGGAGTATTAATAGAAGCTAAAGATTGGCATTATGAAGCTCTTAACCGCGCTTTAAATTTATTTGGATATGAAATAAATCGTTTTGAGCACCTAACTAGTTATGACGGATTGCCGACTTCAATGAAGCTAAAGAAATTAACTTTAGAAAAAGGATTACCTGCGCAGTTACATAATTTTATTAATGAAATGAAACAACAGTACACTGTATCAATGATTCAAAATCTATGTAGACCTCGCTTTAATCATGAATATGCGTTATCGAAGTTAAAATCAGAGGGTTATCGACTTGCAGTAGGCTCTAATTCAATTCGAATGACGATTGAAATGATGATGAATTATGCTAAATTAACAGATTATTTCGACTTTATGCTAAGTAACCAAGATGTAAAAAATGCTAAACCGGATCCTGAAATATACCTAACTGCCATATCAAGAATGGAGCTTTGTCCTCAAGATTGCTTGATAGTTGAAGATAACGCAAATGGTATCAAAGCTGCAATTGCTTCTGGGGCTCATGTATTAGTAGTTAAAACAGTTGATGATGTTAACTATAAAAATATAAAAAAGCGTATTTTAGAAATAGAGAAAGGAGATATTAAATGCAAATAATCTTCTTGATGGGGGGGCAAAATTTTGAAAAAAATAGTGAAGATTACCCTCTTTATCTTACAGAAATTAATGAAAAATTGGTAATTGAGAGACAGATTGAATATTGTAAAGGATTAAATCCAAGAAAATTTTTGTTTTGTGTTAAAAATGATGATATTAAAAATTTTCAGGTCGATTCAGTTATAAAACAATTGGTTCCTGATAGTGAAATTGTTATTATAAATGACCAAACAAAGGGGGCAGTATGTACGGCTTTGCTTGGTATAGAGTATATTAATAACGATGAAGAATTAATACTTTTAGCTGTAGATGATTTTATTGAAGTCTCAAGCGAGAGAATTTTACAATATTTTCGTGATAATAAAAGTGATACAGGTGTAGTTTCTTTTAATTCTGTTCATCCAAGATATTCTTTTGCAAAATTAGACAAAAATAATTTAGTGATTGAAGTCTCAGAAAAAAAACCTATTAGTAAAAATGCGTTAGCTTCCTTTTATTATTACAAAAAGGGGGCCGATTTTGTAGAGTGTGCTATGGATGTTATTCGAAAAGATAACTTGATCAATGGTTCTTTTTATCTGAGTCAGTCTGTTAATGAGATGATTTTGAGACAAAAAAAAGTCTCTCTTTATAAAATTAATAATGAAAAGTTTCATCCTCTTAAAACGGAGATGCAATTAGCTCAATATTTAGCAGAATTATTGGATGTAAAGGACAGTAAGTAATGAAAATTGCAAAATTAGATGATATGACAAAAGGTTGGTTTATCGGAAACTTTGAGCCTTCTATTTATAAAACTAATGATGTTGAAGTTGCTGTAAAAAAATATAATAAAGGCGATTATGAAGAAGAGCATTATCATAAAATAGCTACCGAATATACTGTAATTCTTTCTGGAAAGGTGAGAATGAATGGTATAGAGTATAGTTCGGGTGATATAATTGTAATTGAGCCACGTGAAGCAACGGATTTCGAATGCCTAGAAGATGGTACTATAAATGTGGTTGTAAAGCTACCAGGGGCTAATAATGATAAGTATTTAAAGTAATTTAATTTGTCAATTTATGTTTAATGGGAATTCTTTAGTGTTTTCAAGGGAAAGTAAAAAGAGAAACTTATCAGTCCTACTTATTTTCCAGATTTTGAAAACCAAGCTAGTTTGTGGTTTATTTTTCCAAATTTAAATGAGTCAAATAAATTCGGTGATTATGGATATAAATTGATTTTATCTGAGGAAAATTTTATAGTTGAAAATAGCGGTATAATCTAGATTACACCATGAAGTGCAATTAGCCTTAACTCCTAAAAAGAGACAGGGCTTTTAAGCTTATGCTGTTTTCTTGGCAGTGAGTTCAATAAATATGGTATTTTCCTTATCTGTTGATCGTCAACTAGTAAAATGGACGATGAATTAATAAAACTGACGGATTAAGTCATTGGTGTTTTCATTTATGCCTCTTTGCCTGCTTTTATAAGGCTTAGCAAAATATACCATGGTGTTTGAATAATATTCAATAGCACGATGATAATTAAATTCCGCTTCATTATCAAATGATGATGTTTTTAACCGTTTTTTTAAACGGCGTTAGCCATTTTATTATCATATATCTAGCTTTGGAGATGGTGCGTTGATTGGTGTTTCCGATTAATACTTGCCCAGTTTTGCGTTCAACGAGCCGTCACCAACACTTGCTTGTCTTTGCGGTTAATAATGGTATTGTAAATACCACAAACTTAGTACACAACTTACGTAGAAAATTAAGCTGCCTGTTTTAATGTTTTATATTCGAGCGGTGTCATGTTATTTAATGCCTCATGCGGTCTTTCGGTGTTATAAATCGTTAACCCTTCTTCGGTTATTCTCCTTGCTTGTGCTAAGTTGTTAAAAAGATATAAATCGAGTACTTCAGTACGATAGGTACGATTAAATCGTTCAATATAGCCATTTTGATATGGGCTACCGGGCTCTATATAATCAATGGTTATACCATGTAATTTAGCCCAGTTGGTAAAGGTTTTTCCTGTAAATTCTGGCCCATTATTACCCGTATTTTTAATGGATAGCCATGATATTCGGCCAGTTTATCTAAGTAACGGGTAATCCTTCCTGCCGGTAAGCTTACTGTGTAACTACCCCCTAAAATAGTACAGCCAAAAAGTAGGAAATTCTCTATGATAAAAGTAAAAGAGGATTCAATGATGAAAAAAATGACTGAACATCAAATCGTCGCTATTTTAAAAGAAGCTGAAGCGGGTATTCCTGTCAAGGAGCTCTGTCGTAAATAGGGCATGGGTAATTCAACTTTCTATAAATGGCGTGATAAATACGGTGGTATGGAAATTTCAGACATCAAACGTTTAAAGGAGCTGGAGGCGGAAAACCGTAAACTTAAACAGATGTTTGCTGAGCTCAGTTTAAAATCTCAGCTTCAGGAAGAAATCATAAAAAAGCTTTAGTGCCAACAGGGGCACGTAAAACGTGGGCACAGCAACTACAACAAAATCATTCAGTTACTATTGCTATGAGTTGTGCCATTGTTGGTTTAAGCCGTTGTGCTTACTATTATCAAGCTAAGTTACAGGATGATTCGGTGATTGTTTCGGTGTTGAATGCTATCACAGACCGGCATTTACGCTGGGGCTTTCCTAAATGTTTTAATCGTATCAGAAAGCTCGGCTATCAATGGAATCATAAACGGGTATATCGGGTGTATTGTGAATTAAAGCTTAATCTCAGGGTAAAGCGTAAAAAACGCATTCCTCCACGATGCCCGGAAAGGTTATTAGCCCCCAATAAACAAGGTGAATGTTGGTCAATGGATTTTATGAGTGATAGTCGCTGTAATCAACGTCGCTTTAGGACATTCAATGTTATCGATGACTTTAATCGTAAGGCGTTAGGTATTGATATTGCAGTAAGCTTACTGGCAGGAAGGATTACCCGTTACTTAGATAAACTGGCCGAATATCATGGGTATCCATTAAAAATACGGGTCGATAATGGGCCAGAATTTACAGGAAAAACCTTTACCAACCATGGTATAACCATTGATTATATCCAGCCCAGTAGCCCTTATCAAAATGGCTATATTGAACGATTTAATCGTACCTATCGTACTGAAGTACTCGATTTATATCTTTTTAACAACTTAGCTCAAGCAAGGAGAATAACTGAAGAATGGTTAACAATTT
>NZ_LZHO01000078.1:0-732 GCF_001690895.1 Gilliamella sp. Nev5-1
CTCAACCTTATCAATATTATTGTTTAAAATATTTTTAATAATTTCATTATTTTTAGACACTAATGGCCGTTGCCTTGTATAAGAATTAATCCTATTAATAAACTCACAACAATCCAATCTCCTTTTGAACTCATCATGAGAGATAATTGTTAGCTGGTCATTTTTTGTAATAGTTATGGAAAGATGTGAATATCTATGTTTAGAACTAATATAAGGAGGCTCCATCAATCCTTTAACACTTATGTATTTTCCTAACCATATATCATTAGGTTTCATAGTTGATAGATTTAGATTTAATGCATCTAAACCTTCTTTCCATATATTTACTTTGAATGCTTTACCTCGCCAGTCATTAAAATTAAGAAAAATATATGGTAATTTCCTTTCAGTCCATCCGATCTTCACTTCGGTAACTTTTCCTATAACTTCAACTTGACTACCAATGTATTTTTCACACTTAACGAAATCTAACACTGATATAACTGGATACTGACTTTTATAGGTATTGATTTTAAAAGATGAAGGCGACGATAATTTGATATATTCAAGGTTAATTTGGTTATCAATAAAGTCTGATAATGTAGGTATTTTTTTAAATTGATCCACCAAACAAATTTTTATATAGTTAGTGACATATATAGTTAATTGTGGATAACTCATCAATAGATTGATAGTTTTAGAATTCTCTGGATTTTCAAAATCATCTACTTTGAATACTAGAGAATCTGAATC
>NZ_LZHO01000079.1:0-30824 GCF_001690895.1 Gilliamella sp. Nev5-1
GTAAATTAAGTATTGACTCGTGCTTAAGCACAACTTCTATTTTTCTATTCTCTGGACAGGTTATGGTGGTGGTTTCGATACTCTTTTGTTCGTAACTGGCTTTTTTATCGTTATTATTAATAGACAACACTCTGTCCATTTCAAAGGTCGGACCGCCCAAAGCACCGGACGTTTTATTAAAGGCTTGAACACACCAGTCTTCAAGTATTTTTTTGTATTCTTCAGTTAATAAGGCTTTTCGTTTAAATAAGTCTAAATCGCGTTCAATTGATTCAATGTATTCCATAACATTCCTTATTTATTACTAAAAAAGTCTGCGTTTAAAATTTCAAATGGATTGGTGGCTAATTGCAACTCTTGTTGTAACGCTAAAACTAATTGCTGTGTCATTTGGCTATCTGCTGTATTTGATTTATGCTTAGCGGCTAGGTGCATAATTTTTTGTTTGATTAATGCTTCTGGAAAGGCGTCATATAGGGGTAAATTATTTTCTTTTAACCATAACAACATATTACTGATTAAAGGTGTCAGTGTCGTTTGCACTAGCGTGTCAATAAGTGGCTGTGGCACCTGCCACCAAGGCGAAGTTTGCACCGCTTGCTCAACGGGTACATGCACCACATGTGATTGGTGATTAATCCAGTAAAAAGCAAAAGCAGGCAGCACGTCTTGCCAGCTATCGGTAAAATAATCAAGCATGATTGACAAGTATTCACCATCCCAATAGCGAAAAAACACCGTTTCACCATCGGGCATAATCGCTTGGGTTAAGCTCCGTAAATGAGCGCAGATGTCTGCAAAGGGTAAATGAGAGCGTGCTAGCCAACCCCAGTCTTTGTGCTCAGTGTTATTAATCCAATCTAAAAAGGGGCTATGCTCATCAAGCCTAACTAGCATGGGCATAACAGAAAACCAGTGCTCGTAAGGGGTGCCAGTATAAAGACCATAGGGCGTTTGTGAGCCATCAGTGATATAGTAGTTTTTAACCGCTTGCGCATCGCTGACATTAGAAAGTACGGCATACAAAGGCATGGCAGAGGTAGCGGTAATCGTGCGCCATTAAGACAGTGGCATAGCTAGCATAATCTGCTCCTTGCATTGCGCAATAAAACCCGTACTACTAAAAATCCGTTTAACTTATAAAAGACAAGAAAGGGATATTGAATAAGGCGATTGATGATTAAAGCAATATGACTAACAGCGCGCTCCATGATATTTACCTAAATTCCTTTAGAAAGTATTAAGAAACCGAAAAATAAAGATATTTTTTAGCTAAGATAAGATTATTTTTTATTCTATGCAACCTTTTTTTAGTCTATTTTTGTTATTTTTTACTTATTTTGAAAAATCAATACATCTGTATCAGGTTGTTACGCTTGGCGTAAATGTGAATCAAAATTAAAGGGGGGATTTGATAATATCGAAGCACTTTATTGGCAACATAAAGTATTAGCTGCATCAAGCTTAATGCACCATATTAGGAATATGGGCTATGATGTAGCAGAAAGAACGGTAAATCAATATGATAAAAACCAGTCAGAAAAACCATTGATTTTATTGAAGTTTTTGTTTTGTGAAATAATGGCAAATAATGACGAATAATGACATTACTTCTTTTGCGACAAGGCTATTTTATGATGCACTGCCCGATATATTTAAATATTAGGCGTATGTGAATACTAACTTTTTTGTAACGAATATTTGCTTTGCACTAACTGGCTATTAAAGGCTATTTTAGCTATTTGCTATAGTCTTAATAAGCGTTTTATCAACCATATAATCATCTTCTTTTTAAAACAACCCGCAGATCTTCACCTACCATCGTAGTCGATTCGAACTGAAAGTTGGGTGCCATGGATAATTTTTGTAAATTAGGCAATATACACATATCTTTCGAATTATGCCCAAGTAATTTTGGCGCATAATAGATAATCAGTTCATCAACTAAGTCTTGGTCTATTAGTGCGCCAGCTAAGTGTGCACCAGCTTCAACCCAGACGGAATTTATGCCTTTTTTTCCAAAAAGTGTTAGTAAATGAACTAAATCAATATGATTTTGGGGAGAAGATTCAATAATTAATTGAGTGTTGGGGTTATTGAGCGCAATATCTTGTTTGCGCACTACCCATATTTCGCCCAGTTGCTTAAAAATATTTTCTTCGCCTGTTAGTTGATTCTGACTATCGATAATGACTCGTATGGGTTGCCGAATATTTTCAGGAGGATAAATTTGTTTTATGTCATCAGGCAATTGTGCATGCCTGACTGTTAAGCTAGCATTATCAGCTTGCACCGTCATGCGAGTGCTCAATATACAACTTGCTTGCGCTCTGTATCTTTGTACATCTTGCCTTGCAATACTTGATGTTATCCATTTGCTTTCACCTGATGCCATAGCGATTTTACCGTCTAGCGAGGCAGCTAGTTTAAGTTGTACATATGGCAATCCAGTTCGCATTCGCTTTAAAAAACCTTTATTAAGCGATTCAGCTTGAGCGGCTAATACTCCAACAATAACCTCAATTCCCGCATCACGTAATCGTTTAATTCCATTACCTGAAACATCGGGGTTGGGATCTTGCATAGCAATCACAACACGTTTAATTTGCGATCTAATTAAGGCATCAGCACAAGGAGGCGTTCGCCCAAAATGACTGCAAGGTTCCAATGTCACGTAAGCCGTTGCACCTTGTGCGGCTTTTCCAGCCATGTTAAGTGCGTAAACTTCGGCATGTGGTAATCCTGCTTTTTGATGATAACCCGTGCCCACAATCTGATTATTTTTTAAGATCAGGCAACCGACATTAGGATTAGGTGACGTGGTAAAACGACCCAGTTTAGCGAGCTCAATAGCTTGCTGCATATAAAAATAATCGTTATCGTTTATTATCATTTAGGGTGTTATTTCTGTTGTAATTTGGCAATTTCATTGCTAAATTGTTCGATATCATCAAAACTAAAATAGACCGATGCAAAGCGGATATAAGCTATTTTATCAAGCTTTTTGAGTTCTTCAATAACGTAACGACCAATTAATTTCGCTGGTATTTCACGTTCGCCTGTTGATCTAATTTTTGATTTTATACGTGTAATAGCATCTTCAATCGAGTCAAAGCTAACAGGGCGTTTTTCTAAAGCTCGTTTTATACCATTGCGCAATTTATCTTCATTAAATGGCTCACGAACTTTATTACTTTTAATGACATTAGGCATAATTAATTCAGCAATTTCAAATGTGGTAAAACGCTCATTACATTCAACACATTGTCGTCTTCGACGTACTTGAAAGCCTTCACTAACAAGCCGAGAATCAATCACCTTAGTATCATTTGCATTACAAAACGGACAAAACATAATAATATCCTTATAATGACACAATTTAGATTACAATAGCTCAAAATTTTGATTTAAACAAGATTGATTAGTATTTTCTATTCTTGATGAGATGTATATTTTAGCGTTAAGAATAAAGGGAGCTATTTAATGAGTAAGATTAGCTAAGCGGTAAAGTAAGACAATTGAGAGCATTATCACTCAATGAATTAAATGCCGCCGATTTCTTGGCGGCAGTACAAAATTTACCATTCTAGCTTCATTAAAAAATTACGTAATTTGGTAAAATCATTCGGCATATAATGGGAAAGTAGTGTCATATCTGCTCGTTCAGCTAATGCGTTAGGAAGTGCAATTTGCTTGCCAAGAATATTTTCAACGACTTCTTTAAATTTAGCAGGGTGCGCAGTACCTAAAAATAAGCCATATTCACCCTTTTGTAACTGATCACGTAAAGCACGATAAGCAATTGCGCCATGTGGTTCGGATAAATAGCCTTTTTGATCGAGTTCACAAACGGTTTGTTTAGCAACTTCATCAGAAACCGCCGCATGAGCCAGTGATTTAAGATCCCAACCTTCACGCTGATAAATTTCTTCAATTCTAGGCCAGTTATTGGGTTGACTAACATCCATTGCATTAGATAGCGTTGCAATTGTTGCATGTGGTTCCCATTTACCAGTTTCTAAATATCGAGGTACTGTATCATTCGCATTAGTTGCTGCAATAAAACGCTTAATTGGTAAGCCCATGGTTTTTGCAAGTAGCCCAGCGGTTAAATCACCAAAGTTGCCACTTGGAACCGAAATAACTAATTGCTCACGTTGTTTGGGTGTTAATTGAGCGTAAGCTTCAAAATAGTAACATATTTGAGCGAGTAATCGGCTGATATTGATCGAATTAGCAGAGTTCAAACCAATTTTAGTTTTTAATTCTTCATCATCAAATGCCTTTTTCACTAATGCTTGGCAGGCATCAAAATCACTTTTGATGGCAATGGTATGAATATTATCACCAAGTGTACAAAAGAGTTTTTCTTGTAATGGGCTGATTTTCCCTTCAGGGTATAAAATAACGGCCCGAATATTCGGCAAATGATAAAATGCATGGGCGACAGCTGCGCCTGTATCGCCAGATGTCGCAGTTAAAATAGTGATTTTTTTATCTGCTGCCACTTGAACTAACGCTTGTGCCATAAATCGCCCACCAAAATCTTTAAATGCTAGTGTGGGACCATGATAAAGCTCTAATGAGCCAATATCTGCTTCAACGGATGTTATGGGGGCAGGAAATTGAAAAGCATTTTTAACTAGTCTGTACATATCATCACTGCTAATTTCATCACCAATAAAAGCAGATAATATTTTGGCGCTACGAGTAACAAAATCAAGATTTAATAATGATTCAATTTCGTTTATGGAAAATTTAGTGAGTTCTTGGGGAAAGAATAGGCCTTGGCCTTTTCCTAATCCTTGTTGTACCGCTTGAGAAAAACTAACTTGTTCTGAATGATCTTTTAAGTTATATAATTTCATAATTATGTTCCGGTTATCTTTAATCTTTCACTTTTACTGCTATCAGCTTGAACAGTAAAAAGTTAACGTATTTTTTAGATTTAGTCCTGTTTTTATAATAAATAAACTTAAATAATTCTTGCGCCTAGGGGATCTATTTTACAAATATGGGTAAAGCCTTCATCATTTTGTAAATAACAATGTTTAAGCAGTAATTCAATTTGTTGTGCAGTTTCAAGTTGATCTGCAATGACAAACATTGTTGGACCTGAGCCAGAAATTCCCGATGCTAGAGCTCCGAGCTGTTTGGCCCGTTTTTGTATTTCATCAAAGCTAGGTAATAATTGTTTGCGGTAAGGTTCAGCAATATTATCAACAAGCATTGCCGAAGCCAATTTAGGTTGTTTGGTATAACAAGCATGCAAAAAACCACCCACATAGCGACCGTGTGCTACGCAATCCGCTTTTTGATATTGAGCCGGTAATATTGCTCGCGCTTCAGCGGTTGAAACCTTAATACCGGGGTATGCCATCACCCAATACCAATCTTCAAAATGAGGTATTGATTCGCTAATTATGCCTATTTCATCAAGGATAAGTTGCATTCCACCTAAATAGCAGGGTGCCACATTATCATAATGCACGCTACCCGAAATGCGTCCTTCAAGCTTCCCCATCATTGTAAGCATTTCAAACTCATTAAATGGTTTATCAAAAAACTCATTTAAGGCAACAAATGCGCCAACCACAGAGCAAGCACTTGATCCTAATCCCGAACCTATTGGCATATTTTTTTCAAGAGTCATACTGACGGGCAATGTTTTACCCATTGCTTGACAAAAATACTGCCAGCATTGATAAACAATATTGTTTTTGGGATCATTGGGGAGGTTTTTCACAAATGAACCTTTGCTAGTTAACAAAAATTTGCTAGCAGGTTCAACAGTGATACAATCGCCAAGCATCACACCACTAATAGGGCTAATTGCTGCACCTAATATGTCAAAGCCAACACTAATATTAGCCATTGATGCAGGCGCATAAACAGTTAAAGATTTATGATTCATTTAGCCTCCTATTTTGCCTGATGTGGTACGTAAAATATCAGCAAAAACACCCGCAGCGGTAACATCATTGCCAGCTCCATAGCCTCGTAATACGAGTGGTATAGGTTGGTAATAACGCGTATAGAAAGCTAAGGCATTTTCGCCATTTTTGACTTTATAAAGAGGATCTTCGCTATCAACGGCTTCAATCTTAACATGGCATTGCTTGTTTTCTATACTGCCAACATAGCGCAGAACTTTGCCTTTTTTTGCGGCTTGTTCTGATTTTTCTTTAAACGCGGCATCCAATTGTGGCAATTGTTTCATAAACTCATCAAGGCTACCTTGTGTATACTCAACAGGTAGAACAGATTCTACATTGATTTGATCAAGCTCTAATTGTAATCCTGCTTCTCGAGCTAAAATTAATAGTTTTCTCGCCACGTCAGTGCCTGATAAATCATCACGAGGATCAGGTTCAGTAAAACCTTTCTCTTTAGCCAATTTAGTTGCTTCAGACAATAACATGCCTTCATCAAGTTTACCAAAGATGAAAGAAAGTGAACCTGACAATATACCTGAAAATTTAATAAGCTCATCCCCTGCATTGAGTAGATTTTGTAAGTTTTCAATAACAGGTAATCCAGCGCCAACATTAGTATCGTACTGGAATTTTCGTTTACTTTTTGCCGCTTCTTGGCGTAAACGCAAATAATAAGCCATTGAACTGGTATTGGCTTTCTTATTTGGCGTGACGACATGAAAGCCATTAGCTAAAAAGTCCGCATATTTATCAGATACTTCACTACTTGATGTACAATCGACTAGAATTGGGTTGAGTAATCGATTATTTTTAGCAAACTCAATAATTCCGTCTAACGTGTAACTATGTTCACTTTGTCTGATTTGATCTCGCCAATTGGTCAGATCAATACCATCACGGTTAAGGACATTATGTTTAGAATTAAATAGCCCACAGACACGAAGATCGATCTGTTTGTTTTTCAGCCATTTTTGCTGGCGACTAATTTGATCAATAAGTGCGCCACCAACGCCACCAACACCAATAACAAATACATCAAGCATTTTGTCCGTACCAAATAACATTTGGTGAGCAACTCTTACGCCCATTATGGCAATATCATTATCAACCACAACAGAAATTGAGCGTTCAGATGAACCTTGAGCAATGGCGACAATATTAATATTCGCTCTGGCTAGGGCTGTAAAAAAGTTAGCTGATAAGCCTCGTAATGTACGCATACCATCACCGACAACTGAGATAATTGCTTGTTTTTCAATGACTTCAATAGGTTCAAGTAAACCATCTTTTAGCTCTAGGAAAAATTCATCATTTAATGCCTCTTCAGCTCGACTGAGCTCAGTTTGTGGTACACAAAAACTAATACTATATTCTGATGAAGATTGGGTAATAAGCACCACTGAAATGCCGGCATAAGACATGGCAGAAAAAATGCGAGCCGACATACCCACCATGCCCTTTAAGCCAGGGCCAGAGACGTTAATCATTGCCATATTATTTAAATTAGTAATGCCTTTTACTGGTGTTGTTGAATCAACAACATTGGCACCGATTAATGTACCTGGTACATCAGGATTATTTGTGTTTTTTATTAAGCAAGGAATTTGAAATTGAGCAATAGGTAAAATAGTTCTTGGGTGAAGAACTTTGGCGCCAAAATAAGATAGTTCCATTGCCTCCTGATAAGATAGAGTTTTAAGAAGTTTTGCATCTGGCACAATACGGGGATCACAAGTATAAACACCATCGACATCAGTCCATATTTCACAACTATTAGCACGCAGACATGCAGCTAGTACCGATGCAGAGTAATCCGAACCATTACGCCCGAGAGCAACGAGCTCACCTTTATCATTACCCGCAGTAAAACCAGGCATTAAAATTATATGATTTTGGGGAATATGCATTTCACTAAGTCGGCGTGAAGACTCTGCGATATCGACGGTTGATTCTAAATAGTTACCTTCAGCAATTAGCATTGCTACTGGGTTTATTACAGTAACTAAATGCCCCCTGGCTTTAAGCAGTTCTTCCATAATGGCAATAGATAGTTTTTCGCCACGGCAGATAATTGATGCATTAATGCCATCTGGGCATTGACCTAATAAAGCAATCCCCTTAAGTAATTGCTTAACATTGTTTAATTCATCAAGTGCAAAGCGCTTCATCTGTTCATAAGCAAAATTAGGTTGTGCTTTTGCAATTCCTTCTAGTAAATTAGCAAAGATTTTCTCAGCATCACAGATATTATTTTGTATATCCTGCCCAGCAACTGTTTTTTCTACCATTGCAACTAAATGATTAGTGATTTTAGCTGGTGCGGATAAAACAGTTGCGTTTTGCTCTTGTTTAGCATTATTTTCAATAATCTCTGCAACGCGTAAAAAACGTTCTGCGTTAGCGACAGATGTTCCTCCAAATTTTAAAACTTTCATATCACACCTTTATTTATTGTTCTAATTTATGCCTATTACCATTCAAAATACCTTTTACCCAAAAAACATCATCGGTTTAAAAGTAGTAATAAGAAATCAAAATATTAAAATTTTATCTTTCTTTACTCTTATGGTTTTTGAACCTATTTTTATAAAACTAAAAACCCGCCTATTTTGGCGGGTTTTTTATATTTTCAAGGAAAAATTAACCCGCCCTATCTTGAATAATAGTGCTTAAGGTGCTAATAATGTTTGAAATAATCATTATCATTTTCATCATTTCCTAATTAAATTTATTTTTTAAACGCTAAAAACAAAACAGCCTGACATTTTCATGTCAGGCTGTAATTTTAAAAAAACTTTTTGCTGTTTTCGTACTCATTAACAACTTTATTCAATGCTTGATAGATACTTTCAGTATCTTGCTTTTTTAACGCTTCATCAAGAATATTAAGATACGATAACATTAGCTTTTGATTGTCTTCTGCAAACTTTGGTGATATTTCCTGATCTTCATATAGCATGACATAAGTGCGTGCAAACCCAAAAATCAAAAAATAGACTGCTGCATTTTTTGTATCTTCTTGAATTAATGTTTGCATAGCGTTACGCAGTTTTACATAACTGTCTGTGCCTGGTAAACTTGCCGCAAATGTTTTAGTTACTTCAGTAAATACCATTACGATTAACCTCAATCAAAACCACAAGAAAAAAGAATAGCAACCCTAAAGCAGAAGTGCAAGTCTATTTTGTTCTTCAAATCTATTTTTTATTATTAAAGGGAGCGAGCATTTATAATTTAACCTCCACAGTCAATACGTTTTAATTACTCACTTTCTTTGTAAAGTGCTAATCCTGCTGGAACTTGAGCAACTGGCATTATCTCAAGTGAATTAACATTAAAATGCGTTGGTGTATTAACTAGCCATGAGACAGTATTGGCGATATCATCTGGAGTTATATAATCAATCCCCTTGTATACGGCAGCTGCTTGCTCATTATTTCCATGAAATCTAACATTAGAAAATTCAGTACCACCACATAATCCAGGTTCGATATTAGTCACCCTAATGTTTGTTCCTAAAAGATCGGTACGCAAATTAGCACTAAATTGTTTAACAAATGCTTTAGATGCACCGTATACATTTCCACCTTTGTAAGCATAGGCACCAGCTACAGAACCAAGGTTAATGATGTAACCAAAATTACGCTCAACCATACTAGGCAAAAGCTGATGGGTCAAGTGGATTAATCCAATTATGTTAGTTTGGATCATTGTTTCCCAATCATTGAAATCAGCTTGATAAGCTGGTTCTAATCCTAAAGCCAATCCTGCATTGTTAATTAAAATATCGATAGGTTGAAATGCTTTAGGAAGCTGTAACAATATTGATTCTATTGCATCTTTTTTTGTAACATCCAAAGTTAAAAAGGTAAAGTTTATTCCTAATTCATCTGCTAATTTTTGTAACTTATCTCCACGTCGAGCAACACCAATCACTTTATAGCCATCAGCAACGAGCTTACGACAAATTGCTTGACCAAATCCGGATGAAGCACCTGTAACTAAAGCGATATTCATAATAAGCCTCCTTATTGGCTAAACAAAAGTTTACGTATATTTTCATAAACTGTGGTATGCATAAACAAAAAAGATACAAATAAAAATAGAGTAAAGCACATAATTTCTTGAAATGATTTTACAAAATATTTATTTAATACCTAAAAAAACCCGCTAATTAAGCGGGTTGATATTTAATATTTCATGTAGCAGGTTCTTCTGCGGGTTCTTCATCTTTCAATGGAACAATTAATGTATCGATATGTGTATTATTAATAAGTTGACGAGCAGATGACATTAATTTACTCCAAAAGTCTTGATGATGGCCACACACGACAAGATCAGCGCCATATTCGTGAATTGCTTCAATTAATACTTGGTCAAATTCTCCATTTCCTAAAAGAGTATGAGCAATAGGATAACCCGCATCGTCGGCCAATTTATTTAAAGCAACGTGCGCATCTTGAGTAATTCGGTCTTTCATATCATTCATATTAATATCAACCAAACCAGTATAAAGATCTGAATAATTAATACCAACATGAATCAATGATATTTGAGCATTATATGGTCTAGCCATAGAAACAGCTTTTTCGACGAGAACTTCACTTTCAGGTGATAAATCCACTGCGACTAATATATGTTTATAAGCCATGATATTTTACTCCTTCCTATTTTTAAAGCCCAAATAAATTGAAAACCAGTACTCTATTTTTACTCCTAAATTAATTTTTGAGCAAGCCAAAAAAGTGATCCAGATAACAAAATTGAAATTGGAAGTGTTAAAATCCAAGTTAATGCAATACTTTTTATCGTTTTACTTTGTACTCCACCACCATCAACAATCATCGTTCCAGCAACTGAGGAAGAAAGAACTTGGGTTGTTGATACTGGCATGCCAGTATAGCTTGCAATCCCAATTGATAAAGCTGTTGTGATTTGTGCCGATACGCCTTGTGCGTAAGTCATGCCTTTCTTACCAATTTTTTCACCAATAGTAATAGCTACACGGCGCCATCCTATCATTGTTCCAACTGCCAATGCTGAAGCTACGGCAATAATAATCCAAACAGGTGCATATTCGACAGTTTTAAGCAGATCATTATTCAAAGATTTTAAATATTGCTTATCTTCTGATGTAACGTTAGGTTGTTTAGCAACATGCGAAACCGTGTCAGATAAACACAGTAATATACGTCTAGTTTGTGAACGTTGTTCTATTGTAAGCGACTGATAATCACTCATTTTATTGAATAAATTATTAGCAATCGCTAATGTGGTATATGAACGTGAATAATCACAATGATATTTATTCAAGTCGCCTTCTGGAACACTCGTATCTAATACCGGTTGTTTACCTATTATCGTTGTTAAATCGTCATTATGGGTAACAAAATACTCTTGAATATTGTGAATAGCATTACGAGTATTTGTAATATCATAGGTAGATGCACTCATGTTAACAATAAACCCAGCTGGAGCTATGCCCATCAACACTAACATCAATAAACCAATACCTTTTTGACCGTCATTGGCTCCATGAGAAAAACTCACACCAGCAGCTGAAATAATGAGCATAATACGAATCCAAAAAGGAGGTTTCTTTTTGCCATAGAGTTTTTCACGTTGCTCTGGCGTCATAAAAATACGCTCTCGTTTTTTACTGCTTTTTTTACTTTGTCCTTTACGCGTCCAGTATTTTCGTAGTAAAAATATCATTAGACCTGCAATCACAAGTCCAACAGCAGGGGAGACAATCAATGATAAAAAGATATGAATCATCTTAGGAATATTGAGTGCATTTATTATTGATGTGTCCATAATAAATGCGTTAGCAATTGCCACGCCAATAATTGAACCAATTAGGGTATGTGAGCTTGATGCAGGAATACCCACATACCATGTTCCAAGATTCCAAATGATGGCTGCAAATAAAATAGAAAAAACCATTGCAAGCCCATGAGCAGAACTTACATTAAGTAATAAATCAGTTGGCAATAGATGGACTATAGCATAAGCAACACTAAGTCCACCAAGTAGAACACCAAAAAAGTTAAACATGCCAGCCATAAAAACAGCGAGTTGTTCTTTTAATGCTCTTGTGTAGATTACTGTCGCAACGGCATTAGCTGTGTCATGAAATCCATTAATTGCTTCATAAAAAAGGACAAAAAACAGCGCCAAAAATAAAAATATAATGGTCGAAAATTCTAATTCAGCAAATAGAGGTAACATAATATATCTTTCTGTTGTTAATAGCTCCCCTATTATCCTTGAGAATAGGGCAATGAGCAAAACAAATTTTAAATTTTTCGTTTTGCATAACGCTCAGCTAAAATGGCACAAACCATTAATTGAACTTGATGAAAAATCATTAATGGTAAAATGATTACCCCTGTTATAGACATTGGGAAAATAATACTAGCCATTGGAATGCCGCTTGCTAAACTTTTTTTCGAGCCACAAAATACAATAGTAATTTCGTCTTCTTTACTAAAGCCAAGTAATCTTGAAACATGAGTTGTTATTAACAAGACAATAGTTAATAACATAATAGAGTAAAAAATAATTTCTAAAAGCGATAAAAAGCTAATTTGAGACCAAATGCCATTTGCGACGGCATCACTAAAGGCAACATATACAACTAATAAAATTGAGAGGCGATCAATTTTAGAAATAATACTTTTATATTTATCCACCCATTTACTAATGAAATACCTTGATAAATGACCAAGTATAAATGGCAACATAAGTTTAAACATGATAGAGATAATAGCATCTAGCATATTCATAGAATTCGAGGCTTGGGTATGCATCAATAAGCCAACCAAAATAGGGGTAATAAATACGCCTAAAAATGTTGACGCTGAGGCGCTACAAATAGCCGCAGCAACATTACCTTTTGCTATGGAGGTAAAAGCTATAGCGGATTGAACAGTTGCGGGTAATACACAAAGATAAACAAAACCTAAATAAAGATTTTGCGGTAAAAAAGTGGGAACCAATATTTGCATCATCACCCCTAGAGCAGGAAAGATAACAAAAGTGGTCATAAAAATAACTAAATGTAACCGCCAATTTTTTATACCAATCACAATTGCTTGAAAAGAAAGTTTAGCGCCGTGCATAAAAAAGAGCAAGCCAATAGCAAAGGTAGTCAGATTTTCAAAAAAAACTTTAGTCTGTCCTTTACATGGTAAAAAACTAGCTGTAATTACGACACAAATTAACGTTAACAGAAATGGATCGATTTTAAAACGTTGTAGGATATTCATAGTTTTGCTTTTAGTCTAATTAGTAAAAAAAATCGCCACGATTGTGGCGATATTAATAGGTAATAACTTTATTCTAAGAAACTACGAAGCACATCGGAACGGCTTGGATGGCGCAACTTACGCAAGGCTTTTGCTTCAATTTGACGAATACGTTCACGTGTAACATCAAATTGTTTACCTACCTCTTCTAACGTATGGTCTGTATTCATATCTATACCAAATCGCATACGTAATACTTTCGCTTCTCTTGGCGTTAGCCCTGATAAAATATCACGTGTTGCACTACGCAAGCTTTCAGATGTCGCTGCATCTAACGGTTGCTCAAGAGCGGTGTCCTCAATAAAATCACCTAAATGCGAGTCTTCATCGTCCCCAACTGGTGTTTCCATTGAGATTGGCTCTTTAGCAATCTTAAGTACCTTACGAATTTTGTCTTCTGGCATTTGCATTCGTTCGGATAACTCTTCAGGTGTTGGTTCACGACCAATTTCTTGTAACATTTGGCGTGAAATACGGTTTAATTTATTGATTGTTTCAATCATATGTACCGGAATACGAATTGTTCTTGCTTGGTCAGCAATTGAACGAGTAATGGCTTGCCTTATCCACCAAGTCGCATAAGTCGAGAACTTATAACCACGACGATATTCAAATTTATCGACCGCTTTCATCAAACCAATATTACCTTCTTGGATAAGATCCAAGAATTGTAACCCACGATTCGTATATTTTTTTGCAATGGAAATAACTAAACGCAAGTTAGCTTCCACCATCTCTTTCTTGGCGCGGCGGGCTTTAGCTTCACCAATAGACATCCGTCTATTAATATCTTTAATCTGTTCAATAGATAGACTAGTTTCTGTTTCGATTTGTTGCAATAAGTTAACCTGAACTTGAATTGGTTCTTCAAACTGTTTCAAACTTACAGCAAATGCGCCTTTAGCTGTGAGCGCTTTTTCATACCAGCTCATATTATTTTCGTTACCGGTAAAATACGTCATAAACTGTTTTTTCGGCATTTTGCATTGTTCAACACAAAGCTTCATAATCACGCGTTCATGTGCTCGGACTCGTTCCATCATACTGCGCATATTATTAACGAGAATATCAAACTGTTTAGCGACTAAACGAAATTGTTTGAATATTTCTGATAGATTTTCGATCTCTTTTTGTGCTTTGTTATGAGCTCGGCCATATTTTTTGATCGCATCAGACGTTTTATCGTGTTGCTCTTTTAATTCAGCAAATTTAGCTCTGGCAACTTCAGGATCAATAGAAACATCATCATCGGTTGAAGAGTCTCCTTCTTCATCCTCATTTTCATCGTCACTATCATCAATTTCAATTTCAGATTCACTAACTTCTAAATCTTCTGGCAATTCGTCTGTCACTTCTTCAGCATTTGGGTCAACAAAGCCTGTAATCAAATCAGATAAACGAACTTGACCACTTTCGATTAAATTATATTGCTCTAAGAGATAAGTAATTGCTTCTGGATATTCTGATACTGAAGTTTGAACTTGATTGATACCATCTTCAATACGTTTAGCAATATCAATTTCGCCTTCGCGTGTTAGTAGTTCAACCGCGCCCATTTCTCGCATATACATACGAACAGGATCAGTTGTTCTACCAATTTCTGATTCAACATTAGATAATACTAAGGCAGTTGCAGCTTCAACAGCCTCTTCATCAGGGACATTATCTGAAAGTAATAGCTCATCAGAATCTGGGGCTTCTTCAAGTACTTGAATCCCCATATCATTAATCATTTGGATAATATCTTCAATCTGATCTGAATCAATAATCTCTTCCGGCAAGTGATCGTTGACATCAGCATAGGTTAAATATCCTAGCTCCTTACCTCGAATGATCAGGAGTTTTAGCTGTGATTGAGAATTTTGCTCCATAAAAGGTATCCACTTTAGTTATTTGGTCATCTATATTATATATGTAGACTAATAGTTGGAGTCTACATATAGCCTATATATTTAGTCTTTTCTTGATAAAACAAGTATTAAAGTCGCCAATTCTTTTTTCTCTGCGGCACTTAAGCCAGAGACTCTCTCTTTTGCGATCAGTTCATCTTGCCTTTGGGCGAGTATATTATCATACAACTCTTTTAAAGTATGTGAAAAAGTTGAGCTTATTTCATCATCTTGATAATGGTGCTCCCATGTTGATAAACGGCTTAACTGTTTGTAAAACGGCCTGTCTATGCATTCTGTTAATATTTGTGCTGTTGTTATATTGGGATAACGTTGGCATAATTCAAGCAATTCGATAAAAATCTCAATTCCAGCCATGTTAACTTGACGAATTGCATTGAGATCAGAAACTTGCTCAGCAAGATTTGGGTATTGAAGTAGTAAACCAATTAAAATGCGCATCGTAGTTAATTTTATTTGTGTTCTAGGTGTATTTTCATTGGCTTTTTCATCTTTTTTAGAACGATTTTCATTTAACAATTGTTCTAGTTGAGAAACATCAAGTAAACCTAAATAATTACCTAATTTTTGTAATAAATTTAATCTGAAAGCTTTTGCTCTAATTTGATCAAGCAACGGTAAAGCTAGCGAACTTAATTTCGCTTTTCCTTCAGCCGTTTTTAAATCAACTTGCTTTAAAAGCTCATCAAATAAAAATTTTGATAGATTTGGCGCTTCATTTAAATATTTTTCAAAACCCTCTTTACCAACTTTACGCACAAAAGTATCTGGATCTTCATCTTGAGGTAAAAAAGCAAAGGTAATTTTCTTTCCATCGATTAAACAAGGTAATAAAACGTTCAGAGCTCGCCAAGCAGCGTTTCGTCCAGCATTATCACCATCATAACAAAATATGACCGAATCTGTAGCTCTAAACAGCAATTTAATATGTTCTTCTGATGTTGCTGTACCTAAAGCGGCAACAGCATAATCAATGCCATATTGAGCAAGCGAAACCACATCCATATAACCCTCAACCACTACAAGTTGCTGAGGGTTACGATTAACCTCAAGTGTTTCATAAAGTCCATATAACTGAAAACCTTTATGAAAAATAGGGGTTTCTGGTGAATTAATATATTTTGCAGGATCATTAATGATAGTTCGCCCACCAAATGCTATAACATTTCCTTGCCTATCTCGAATAGGAAACATGATTCGCCCGCGAAAACGGTCATATTGGTTACGGCTATCATTGGTTACTAACATACCCGCTTGCTGATAAAGTGCAGCTTCAGCTTTTGTTTTAACCACATTTTGTGATGTTAATCGCCATTCATTAGGCACAAAACCAATTTTATATCTGGCGATAATTTCGGCATTAAGCCCTCTTTGTTCAAGATATTTATGGGCTTCTATGGATGTTGGCAAGGCCAATTGCTGTTGATAAAAATTAGTAATTTTAGCCATTAATGCATACAAGTCACGGCGCACATTTCTAGATTCGATATGCTTTGATTGATCTATTTGACTATTATCAGTATCAATATAAGGTACCTGAATACCTTGCATGCTAGCTAATTCTTCAATAGCTTCAGGGAAAGATAACCGTTCATATTGCATTAAAAAATTAACAACAGATCCAGAGGCACCACACCCAAAACAATAATAAATCTGCTTTTTCTCATTAAGTGAAAAAGAGGCGGTTTTCTCATCATGAAAAGGGCAACAACCAAAATAATTATTCCCTTTTTTTTTCATTTTGACGCGCTTGCTAATGACATCCAAAATATTGGTTCGAGCAATTAGATCTAAGGTGAAATCGCGAGGAATAAAACCTTTCATGATAAATTTTAACCAATTTTACTGTTACAGAAAGGCAACAAGCCGTATTAAAAATACGGCTTGTTAGAATTCTTTATATTAGAAGATAACAAATTGATTTTAATATCAATTCCAACTTTCAGTATAAATAATTTTAAAACTATTAATATAGACGAGTGCGACGAGCGTTTTCTCTTTCTAATTTCTTAGCATGACGTTTAACAGCTGCAGCTTTTGCTCGTTTACGAATAGTGGTTGGCTTTTCGTAAAATTCACGATTACGAACTTCAGCTAAAACTCCTGCTTTTTCACAAGAACGTTTGAAACGACGTAATGCTACATCGAAAGGTTCATTTTCACGTACTTTAATTACTGGCATGTGCCTCTCACCTCAAATTTGTTTAATATCACAAGGGACTAAAATTTAGTGCGTAATTTTACTCCTAATCGATATATGTTGTAAAGTAAAAAATAGAATTATTATCAGACTACAAATTAATTTGCTAATCAAAATATAGCGTCAGATAATAAATCAAATCTCATTAAGAATAAACAGGAGTTTTTCATGCCATCATTTACAGGTCAATACCCACAACGTCGCTTACGTCGTAACCGAGTTCATGACTTTAGTCGTCGTATGGTTGCAGAACACAGCTTGACCGTCAATGACCTCATTTATCCAGTTTTCATTATTGAAGGCAATAATGTTACTGAACCCATTACCTCAATGCCAAATGTAAATCGAATGAGCATTGATGTATTACTAAAAGAAGCAGAACAAATAGTTAAATTAGGGATCCCTGTCCTTTCATTATTTCCTGCTATTGATCCGGTAAAAAAATCATTGCTAGCGCAAGAAGCGTATAATGAAAATGGATTAGTACCAAAAGCTATCCGAGCATTAAAAAAAGAGTTCCCAGAGCTAGGCATACTCACCGATGTTGCTCTTGATCCTTATACTACACATGGGCAAGATGGTATTATTGATGAACACGGGTATGTACAAAATGATATTTCCGTTCAAACGCTTGCTAAACAAGCGTTAATGCAAGCAGAAGCAGGTGCTGACATTATAGCACCAAGCGATATGATGGATGGACGCATTGGTACAATACGTGATGAACTAGAAAAACAAGGCTTTGTTAATACGCAAATTATGGCTTATTCAGCAAAATATGCATCAAGTTTTTATGGACCTTTTCGCGATGCGGTCGGTTCTGCTAAAAATATAAAAGGCAGCAATAAAAAAACTTACCAACTCGATCCAGCGAATAGTAGTGAAGCATTACAAGAAATTTATCAGGATTTAAGTGAAGGTGCGGATATGGTCATGGTTAAACCAGGCATGCCTTATCTTGATATAGTTCGAAGAGTGAAAGAAACTTTCGCTGTGCCCACATTTGCTTATCAAGTATCTGGGGAATATGCCATGTTAACAGCAGCAATCCAAAACGGTTGGTTAGATGAAAAATTAGCAATTATGGAATCTTTACTTTGCTTTAAACGCGCTGGTGCAGATGGTGTTTTAACCTATTTTGCTAAACAAGTCGCTGAGTGGTTACATCAAAAATAACAATATTTGTTTAAATGTTGTTGACATTCTTCCCCACCCAAAAGGGCGGGGATTCCTGCTGCAGTTAGTTTATGGCTGACTCGCTTCGGTGGGTTTCTGCTACTGACGACATTACTGCATCGTTCACTTCACAGACGCTTGGGGTATGGCCTACCCTGAGTATATTTAACGCCCAACAACATCGACATTTTCTTTGTAGCCACAACTTACACATTTAAAGTTAGCTTGTGTTTTACGATTATCTTTTGCTACATGAGAACAACAAGGGTAGGTTTGATTTGTATACTTAGGAGCTACACTGTATACAAATCCTCATCGCCAATAGCTTTTATATTCAAGTTGACGTCTAAATTCATATCAGGATTGATCTAATATGGATTTATTTAAACCTGATTTTGCTTTAACGTTTCTACCATGTTCCAAGTGATTACCTTTTATTGATTTAGACATATTACTTACTTTTAAGTCTTCTATGTATATCATAGCATGGTTTTAGTTGATTTCATTTGAAATCTTATGTAAGTAGTCTTTTCCAGTATTGGTTATATGATGATGTAGTTTAGGTACTTTCCGTTTGGGCTTTATCCAGTTTTGGCTAAATTTTTCTTATGATTAAGTTATTGCTGTAATTTTTCTAGTTTTAATTGGTTTTGTTTGAATATATTTAATAGTTCAAAGTAAGCACAATTGTTTAATGTCGCAAAACGGCTAATCCCCATATAATACCAATTTCGGTATTAGATTGATGTATTGGCCCTACTTGTTCATATTCAGTCTGAATAGAAACAAACCATTTACCACAAACTAAACTGACTGTGGCATTTTTTATCGTACCGATAATTAATTGACTTTGTCTGTAACGAATATAACCCACTTTAGGAATGAAAATACGCTTATTATTTTCGTCTAGTTTTGTCCCTTGCGGAAAACGAATGCTTTCCTTAATCTTTTTTTCTTAAACTTAGGGAAATCCGATTGTTTTCGAAAAAAATTACGGTAGGCGGCTTCTAAATCTTTTAATGATTGTTGTAATGCTTAGCTATGGCAGGTTTTTAACCACCCGTATTTTTCTTTCATTCAGGAAGTAAATTGGCTATTTGGTATAACTGAACTTGATTGTATTATCTTGTTCATATTGCGCTTTTTGCCGCGCCAAAGCCTGATTAAAAACAAACCGAAAACATCCGCCGCAAAACTGTTTAAGTTTACGGACATGCTCACCATTTGGCATTAATTCAAATTTAAAGGCTTTGCGTATTATCGTATCTATTCTACTATTGTTTGTTCTATGAATAGGCAAGATGAAATTAGACACGGTAGATACTGTGTATTTAAAATACATGCTCACTTGGTGTTTGTTACTAAATACCGAAGACATGTCTTTACTAAAAATATGATTGATGATTTAAAACCTATATTTGAAAAGGTATGTTTAGGCTTTGATGCCCAGCTTATCGAGTTTGATGGTGAGGATGATCACATTCACTTGTTAGTTAATTATTCGCCTAAAATTGCATTATCTTCACTCGTTAATAGCTTAAAAAGGTGTTTCCAGTAGAATGATTAGGAAAAAATATCATTCTCAAATTAAAAGTAAATTATGGGGCGGCTCTTTATGGTCTCCATCCTACTTTGCCGTCAGTTGTGATGGCGTACCTATTGCTATTATTAGACAATATATAGAGCAGCAACGAATCCCAACCTAAAACATTAAAACGACTTCGTAATTTAAGCCTTATATCCTCGCCCTAAAGGATGAGGTTTTACGGCTAAACTGATAAATTTCCAAGAATCTATATCAGAATAAATTATTTTTTGTTTAATATATTGAACAAAACTAAAAATTGATTTATATTGCGTTTAAAATAAAAAACAAAATATAAGGAGATCTTATGTGTGACTTCAGTTATTTAAAAACAGTAATAAAGCGAAAAAACATATCATTACAAACGGTTGCCGATGCCTGCCACATGACTAAAGGCTACCTAAGCCAGCTAATTAATAATAAAATTAAAAATCCAAGTGCACAAAAATTACAATCACTTCATCAATATTTACAAATTGAAGAATCAACCCAAAACAAAAAAGTGGGGGTTATTTTTGGTAAGTTTTATCCTTTACATACAGGACATATCTATCTCATTCAGCGCGCAATCAGCCAAGTGGATGAACTCTATGTCGTACTTTGTTCTGATACAACTCGTGATATGACACTATTTGAACAAAGTGCTATGTCCCGCCAACCAACAATTAACGATCGTATTCGCTGGTTACTGCAAACTTTTAAATATCAAAAAAATATCCACATTGAATTACTCGAAGAAGACGGTATTCCAGCTTATCCTAATGGTTGGCATGAATGGAGTGAGCGGGTAAAAAAATTATTTAAAACCAAAGGTATTAACCCTGATCTTGTGTATTCAAGCGAACCACAAGATGTTGCTATGTATAAAGATTTGTTTAATTTAGACACGGTGCTTATTGATCCAAAACGGCAATTTATGCAAGTTAGTGGAACTCAAATTCGCCAAGCACCACTCAAAAATTGGCAATACATCCCAACAGAAGTAAGACCATTTTTTGTTAGAACCGTTGCCATTTTAGGAGGTGAATCTAGTGGTAAATCGACTTTAGTGAATAAACTAGCAAACGTATTTAACACAACCAGTGCATGGGAATATGGTCGGGATTATGTATTTTCTCAACTTGGCGGGGACGAACGCGCATTACAGTATGCTGATTACGATAAAATCGCATTAGGGCATGCACAATATATCGATTTTGCCATAAAACATGCCAATAAAATTTCGTTTATTGATACCGATTTTGTGACAACTCAAGCTTTTTGTAAAAAATATGAAGGTAAAGAACATCCATTTTTACAAGCTATGATCAATAACTATCGTTTTGATTTAGTGATTTTACTTGGCAATAACACGCCATGGGTGGCTGACGGTTTACGTCATTTAGGCAGTCCAAAACAACGTAAAGATTTTCAAAAACTATTAATAACGTTATTAGAAAAAAATAATATCAAATATATAGAAATAGAATCGCCCGATTACGAAGAACGTTATTTACGTTGCATTGAACTAGTTAATCAACTTATTAATGATGAAGAGTAATAAATTATGAATAAATTAAGCAATCTTGCCATTTTAATTGGACGCAGTAAATTCTATCCATTTTTTTGTATATTATGTGTAACACTAGCATTCTTATACACTGACCCATTTACTGAATTTGATTTACGCTATGCTACTTCTTACATAGGCGCTTTTTGCGGTCTGCTATGTGTTATCTTATTAGCAAAACGTAAAAACATGGGGAATGTATTAGGTATGTTTGCCGTAGTTGCAGAATGTTGTGCTAATGTTCTTGGCGGCAATATTGGTGCAGGATTACCGCCAGTCTACTATTTTTGTTCACACATCTATGGTTTATTCACTTGGAAAAAGAACCTTGATAATAATAAAAACGTTAAAGTTCGCTCACTCAATGAAACCACATTTTTATATACAATCATATTTCTTATTATTGCCGCTTTTATTAATATTTATTTAACGGATAAAATTGGTGCAACTAATACAACCTACCAACTAATAACTAACTGTTTTATATTTGGTCTAGGTATTGTTGCTCAATTATTATTGATGATGCGCTATGCGTTTAACTGGTATTTATGGGTTATATTAAATGTACTGGTAATTGGTTTAAATATCTATACCGACAATATCGTTATTGCAACACAATACTTAATTTACTTGTTTAATGCTATTTATGGAATCTGTGAATGGGAACGTTCTAAGCAGAAACAATAAATATATAAGATATTGTCAAAAGATTTTAGGGCCAAGCGTGTTTCAGTATAAAAATAGAAAATAAATATTTTATTTTCTATTTGAAATACAGGCCCATTATTCTATATCGCCTTTAACTAAAGGAACAAATATTACCTCACCCATATCCTTCACGATAAAATTATGTCCATCACGCTCAATTAATTGGAGAGTCTGTTTATTTTCGCCAACAGGAATAACTAGCCGGCCTTTATCTGCTAATTGTTCTAATAAACTTTGTGGCACTTCGGATGCGGCGGCAGTAACGATAATACCATCAAATGGCCCTCGCTCTGGCCAACCTAACCAACCATCACCATGACGTGTCGAAATATTATGAATATCAAGTTGTTTTAAACGGCGTTTAGTATTCCATTGCAAACTCTTGATACGTTCTAGCGAACAAACATGTTTAACTAATTTTGCCAAAACCGCAGTTTGATATCCCGATCCTGTACCAATTTCGAGCACTTTTGAGTGAGGCTCTAACCTTAATAATTCGGTCATCTTTGCTACAATATAGGGCTGAGAAATAGTTTGCCCATTACCTATTGGTAAGGGACAATTATCATAAGCTTGATGAGACAACGCCTCATCAACAAAATGTTCTCGAGGAATTGAAGCGATAGCATCTAAAACTCGCTCATCTTTTATTGCTTGTTGACGCAAAAATTTAATTAGGGACTGCATTTTTGGGCTTTGCATTTTGGCTACTCATTTTCTATTATTAATTCACGTATCACACTTGTTGCATAACAACCTGATGGCAAATAAAAATCAAGTTCAAGACTATGACAATCTAACCATTGCCAATTGAGTTGATCTGCTCGTAACAATAGTGAGCGCCTTGCTGTCTCAACGCGCTCTTTTTTAAATAGATCATAAAATTCAGACCAATTTTCTAAACATTCTTGTTCAAACTCCAACGCTTTAAATTGTGTACCAAGTGGTGAATCCCCCATCATTGGTGCTGTAACATTAATCTCACCGTTTTCTAAACGTGCTTGTAACAATGCTAACTCATCTGTTTGTGCAACAAACCAACTACTGCGTTGTGCTAGTTGTAATATATCGCCATCAATAACAGTTTTATGAAGCTGTTGTTCAATTCGTTTACTCACAATGTCGTTAAAAATAGCACTTCTCGCTGCAGAGAGATAAAAACTTCTTTTTTTTCTATCTTTAACCGTAATAGCCCCTTTTGCCCAGTTTATAGCTTGGGTAATATTATTTTCACCACGGCCAAAGCGTTGCTCACCAAAATAATTAGGCACACCATGTTGTTTGATCAATTCTAATTTAGATTCGATTTCAGATTGAGCGGTTAAATCTCTTAAAATAATTTTAAAATAGTTACCTTTTAACGCCCCTATTTTTAATTTTTTATTATGCCGGGTAACTTTTAATATCTGACAATTTGCTAAATCAAATCCTGAGAAGTCTGGCGTTTGTTGACCTGGCATATGTAAGCTAAACCATTGCGTTGTTATCGCTTGACGATCTTTTAATCCTGCATAACTCACTAACTTAGTTGAAATACCAACATATTTAGCTAACTGTTCAGCCACAAAAATAGTGTTACAATCACGTTTTTGCAAATAAACTAAAACATGCTCACCCTCACCAGTCAACTCAAAACCAAGATGTTCTGTAACGACAAAATCTTCGTATTGTTGCTTATATTGCCCTGTGGCTGTCGGTTTTCCATATAAATAATTAAGTTGTGTTAACACTTGTATTGCCTACTTTTAAATTTAATCTGTTTTAGTTTTTCGAGCTAATAATACTACTGCTTGGCAAGCAATGCCCTCTTTACGTCCCGTAAAGCCTAACTGCTCGGTTGTTGTTGCTTTTACACTAATTTGCTCAAAATGAACTTTTAAATCTTCAGCTATATTAACTCTCATTTGATCAACATGCGGTCTCATCTTGGGTTCTTGCGCAATGATAGTGGCATCTAAATTCACTAATTCATAACCTTTAACTTGAACAATACTGTACACATCTTTCAATAAGATCCGACTATCTATGCCTTTATATTTTGGATCTGTATCGGGAAATAGCTTACCAATATCGCCTAATGCTAATGCACCAATCAGCGCATCTGTTATTGCATGTAATAAAACATCGCCATCAGAATGAGCAATAAGTCCATATTGATAAGGAATTTTTACACCAGCAAGCGTAATTGGACCTTCACCACCAAACTTATGGACATCAAATCCATGACCTATTCTCATATTTTTACCTATTTAAAATTTGCTTAGTTAAATAAAAATTAGCCAACGCTAAATCTTCAGGACGCGTTATTTTTATATTGTCTCGACGACATTCAATTAATAAAGGATGCCCTCCACAATACTCAATAGCTGAAGCTTCATCAGTAATTGTAATATGGTTATTTAAAGCATGTTGTAAGCAAGATTTTAACTCACCAGCATTGAATAATTGAGGTGTTGCTGCACCCCATAAATAAGTTCGATCTTCAGAGTAATCAATAATAGTGTCATTATCTTGGCATGCTCGTTTTATCGTATCGTTAATACGCATAGCCAAAATACCACCTTGCTTTTTATTGATCACCGTTTCTATCAAGCGAGATATGTCATCATGATCCACACAAGGTCTTGCGGCATCATGAACTAATGCCCATTGCTTATTATTTAACAATTGTAATCCAGCTAACACAGAATCAGCACGAGTTTTACCGCCTAAAGTGATACTAATGTTATCGTGCGAAGCTATCGAGAGCGAGCTAAAGATGTTATCCTCAGGGCTAATAACAACAATAACTTTCGCTATTTGAGGATGTGTTAATAATTTATTTAGTGTGTGTTCTAAGATTGTTTTTGAATCGATTTTTAAATACTGTTTAGGGATTTGGCTATTCATGCGACAACCAATTCCTGCAGCTGGCACAATAGCGATAATATTATTAAGATTATTCATGTTATGCATTATCGTTTTTTTGAATCTGAATCAATGATAATTCGATAAAAATATTCATTAGCTTTTACCATACCTAAATGACTGCGAGCCCTCTCCTCTATCGCTTCAGAACCACGTTGTAGATCGTTAATTTCAGCAAACATTTGCTCATTACGAGCCTTCAATTTCTCATTATCAGCCCGCAAACTGGCTAACATCTCTACATTATCCCGATAATCGTACACATTATTTTTGCCATACCATAAAGAATATTGGAGATAACCAAACACAACTAATAGTAATAAAGGGAGCTTCCATCTTCTCATGAATGTAACGTTATCCTTTATTTATATACATTTAACTGGCTTTGGTAAACCTGCAAGTTTAGTCGCTTGTTTAGCTGGGCCATCAGGAAATAACTTATACAAATAGCGGCTATTGCCTTTTTGTGCACCGAACTTCTTTTCTATCGCTTTAACTAACGCACGTATAGCTGGTGATGTTTTATATTCTAAGTAAAAATCACGGACAAATAAGATAACCTCCCAATGCGCATCGGTTAATTCAATACACTCATTAGCAGCCAGTTCAGGAACCAAATCAATAGTCCAATCCTGCCAGTTTTTTAAATAGCCTTTATCATCGGTTTCTATTTGCTCTAACATTTTTAACATACGCTAATTCATTTGCGTTTTATTATACTCAATTAATCAAAATCCAACACTAATTTTGAAAAAGAAAGCGCCATCATTATGTGTTTTCTATATAATTTGATTAAATTTAAAGCAAACGATAAAAAATATTAAAATAGCTATTTACAAATAAGCAAGTCTACTTTAGTATTTACAGCCATTGCGGAAGTGTGGCTGAGCGGTTGAAAGCACCGGTCTTGAAAACCGGCGAGGGGCGACCCTCCCAGAGTTCGAATCTCTGCGCTTCCGCCATCTTCTCTCAAGGCATAGAAGAAATCAATATCTAAAAACTCATATCAAATAAAATACCATGTTTTAATATTTTTTTGGGGACTGTCAAGTTAACTTTTAATAGTAAATTGTAATTTGATAGCTATCTTCTAATTTAAACCCATGTTAGAAAATTAATTTGACAATATCCATACAAGGGATGGGTTAAATTAATAGCACCAAATCGTGTTAAAAAACTTCACTAAACTCTAAATAGAATTATTATCTAAGCACATTTGTACTATAATTGAGCTAATTTGTGCAGAATTTTTATTATTTTCTATCTAAAATAATTTCACTCTAATTTATGATAAGAGAAATAAAGTGAAAAAGATAATAATTTTTATTTTGTATTTAGTCAGTTTTAATACTTTCGCACAAAGCTTTAGCATACAAAGTAGTGATCTGTCCAAGAATGGTTTTACTAGTCAATATATTGCTAATGAATTTGGCTGTAAAGGTGAGAACATTTCACCTAGTCTTAGTTGGAACGATCCACCTCAAGGCACAAAAAGCTTCGTCATTACTATGTATGACCAAGATGCGCCAACTGGCTCTGGTTGGTGGCACTGGGTAGTCGCCAATATACCAGCGAATGTAAATTATATTGTAAAAAATGCAGGTAATAATACCTTACTATTACCAAAAGGAAGCAAAGCTGTGCGCAATGATTTTGGTAATGTTTATTATGGGGGGCCATGCCCACCCAAAGGCACAAGCTATCGCTATATTTTTACTATTTATGCTTTGAGTATTGAACATATTAATGTTAGTGATTCAACATCACCCGCATTAATAGGATTTATTGCAAATACGAATCTATTAGGTAAAGCAACAATAATGTACAATTATCAGCAATAAAATATTGCTAATAGGATATTTTTTGAATCAGGTAATAAAAAAATCACAGCAGCTTACTACATTAGGTCAGTACTCACGAGTTTCACAAAGTTGTAATTATAAATCATCGCAGGTGAGAATAGTTGATCCAATGTTAATTCGTGTAGTTCAAGGATCAAAGGTTATCAGCTATAAAGGTGAAATTTATGAGATATTAGCAGGAGAATTATTAGTTGTTCCTGCTAACAGTCTTTTAGATATTACTAATCAAAATATTCAAAATAAAATTTATTTGGCCGACTGTTTTACTTGGTCACAAGAAATACTAAAACAGTATGAGTCTTTAAAAACCACACAGTCAACAGACTTTACCTATCAGATAAAAATCGTGCGATCTGTTCCCAATATTTTTAATGCATCAATAAATTATACAATCAGTATTATTCAAGATCCTCTCTCAAATTATGATTTGCTTTTACATCAATTTATACAATTATTACGATGCTTAGAAATAGTAAATATTAATTTTCCTATCTCAGTAAATGAAGGTCTTAAGCAGAAGCTGGAACGATTAATCTTAGGTGCACCTACAAAAATGGCAATCAAAAGCAATTGCAAAACATTTTGCCATGAGTGAGTCAACATTAAGGCGACGCCTATCTGATGAAGGAACAAGTTTGTCTAATATACTGTTTGAGGCAAGAATGAGTTATGGATTAAAGCTACTACAAACCACTCATTTAAATATTACACAAATCGCACAAGAAGTTGGATATGATTCAGGATCTAGATTTGCAATTTATTTCCGTAAGCGGTTCGGTTTTTCACCAAAGCACATGAGAGATAGATAATTTTGAACCAGAGTGTTTTGTAATTCTTTGGTTGGCACCGTCAAATTAACTTTTTTCATAAAGCTAAATTTGATGATCATCACTCAGAACTTCGGTTTGACTTTGATTGAACACCATATTATTTTAGCCCATAGCAATCCAATATAGTCCACTTTTAAAAGGTAGAACACAGTTATATATATGAGGTGAGTAATGAATAAATTATATAAAATCAATTATTTGTAATTAACTGGATGTTTTTATTTTTTCCTGCGCTTCCGCCATCTTCTTTAAGCTTATTTTAAAAATAAATATGTTAAAATTTAGCATATCGTTTCACATTAATTCTTATTATCTTAAAGCGCCAATTACTTCTTCATTTTTCACTTTTTTACATACTAAATCTACCAATATAGCCGCAAGTAGTAGCAAATAATCAAAGATGTGTTATTGATAGATTATCTGTATTGAGATTCCTATACAAAAACAGTTAACTTGACAGTATTGAACTGCCCACTAAGATGGTGATAATTCAGGCTGAAAACCCTACAAATAAACGCGTATTTTTCTTGTATTATTATTTTTATTCAATGAGTTATTATTTCTCGTTGACTAGAAAAGGATAATAACTTCATACTTAGTAAGGGTTAAAATCTAGCAACTATAAAGATAGAGCTTGTTCAAAAACAGGTCAGGCAAAAGTAGAATATGAACCTGATTTTGACTCATCAGAGCTAAGAAAAATGATTGCTGAACAATGTGAAAATAATAACCAATGGCACTTATAATCAGTGCGTGTTTTTTTATTATGAAAGTTTATTAAAAACCAATTTTGGCAATTATTTAAGAGTATCCATCTTCCATGTAAAAATGAAACATTTATGGCTCCATGTGTTGTAGAAGTATCAAATAGGAAGTTTACCGCAATACAAAAGAAAACTAGGCTGAAAGCAGATGGAGCACCTCGTAATACATTGGAAAATTAACTTGATAACATAATAAAAAACCCTAGATAAACTAGGGTCAGATTGATGACAAAGAACTCGCTTTTTGGCGAGTTTTTTGATCTAATAGAGAGGAGTCCATTATAAGAGAAGTTCTTCTATGCTAAAAAAACCAACTCCAGCGACACCAGAAAAAATAGAGCAAATCTCGCTAGATGCGCTTGTCCCTCAAAATCATCTTGTTCGTAAAATAGCTAAAGTCATTGATTTTGAATTTATTCGAGAAGCGGTAGCACCACTTTATTGCCCTAATAACGGTCGTCCGGCAGAAGATCCGGTCAGACTGTTTAAAATCATGTTATTGGGATATCTTTTCGGTATCCCCAGTGAACGTCGTCTGGTTCAGGAAATTCAGGTCAATTTAGCTTACCGCTGGTTTCTGGGAATGGGATTAACCGAAAAAGTGATTGACGCCTCAACACTTAGTCAAAATCGTCGCCGTCGGTTTAATGACAGTGAAATCTATCAACAGATTTTTGATAATATTGTTGAGCAGGCCATTGCCAAAGGGTTGATAAGTGGTCGGGTATTATATACGGACAGTACTCACCTAAAAGCAAATGCCAATAAAGGCAAAGCACGTAATGAGCAGCGTATTGTTGAGCCCAGTCAATATATTGATGCGCTTAATCAAGCCATCAACGCAGAAAGAAAATTAAACGGAAAAAAGCCTTAAAGCCATCGACGGTAGAGAAATACAAGGAGGTTAAAGTCAGTACAACAGATCCGGACAGTGGCTTTATGCATCGGGAAGGCAAGCCTAAAGGATTCTTCTACTTAGATCACCGAACGGTTGATGGCAAACATAATTTAATTACCGATACCTATGTCACAGCTGGAAATATCCATGATCCCCAGCCTTACATGGCTCGATTAAAACGCCAGTTAGAGCGGTTTGGCTTTAATCCGGTTGGTGTCGGTCTTGATGCGGGTTATTTTACGGCTCCCATTTGCCATTTACTGCTGGCAGAGCAGATATATCCGGTGTTGGGTTATCGTCGCTCCACCCATGGTGCGAATCCCATCAGAAAAAAGCAGTTTATCTATAACGGTCAAAACGATACTTATACTTGCCCAAACGGGCAAACATTAATATATAAAACTACCAGCAGGGAAGGTTATCGTCATTATCATTCTGATGCAACAACCTGCAAAATCTGTCCGTTATTGTCACAGTGTACACAGAGTAAAAATACACAGAAAGTCATCATGTAACTATCCCCTAAAATAGTACAGCCAAAAAGTAGAAAATTCTCTATGATAAAAGTAAAAGAGGATTTAATTATGAAAAAAATGACTGAACATCAAATCGTCGCTATTTTAAAAGAAGCTGAAGCAGGTATTCCTGTCAAGGAACTCTGTCGCAAATATGGCATGGGTAATTCAACTTTCTATAAGTGGCGAGAAAAATACGGCGGTATGGAAACGTCGGATATTAAACGCTTAAAGGAGCTGGAGGCTGAAAACTGCAAGCTTAAGCAGATGTTTGCCGAACTGAGCTTAAAATCCCAGCTTCAGGAAGAAATCATAAAAAAGCTTTAGTGCCAACAGGGGCACGTAAAACGTGGGCACAGCAACTACAACAAAATCATTCAGTTACTATTGCTATGAGTTGTGCCATTGTTGGTTTAAGCCGTTGTGCTTACTATTATCAAGCTAAGTTACAGGATGATTCGGTGATTGTTTCGGTGTTGAATGCTATCACAGACCGGCATTTACGCTGGGGCTTTCCTAAATGTTTTAATCGTATCAGAAAGCTCGGCTATCAATGGAATCATAAACGGGTATATCGGGTGTATTGTGAATTAAAGCTTAATCTCAGGGTAAAGCGTAAAAAACGCATTCCTCCACGATGCCCGGAAAGGTTATTAGCCCCCAATAAACAAGGT
>NZ_LZHO01000080.1:0-5454 GCF_001690895.1 Gilliamella sp. Nev5-1
TTGACGAGGTAAAAACCACTTATCATTACGATTTAAATGGCTATTTAATTGAAAAACACGAGTATGGTAACCAACATGATGAAAAACCGCTCATTACCCGCTACCAACGTGATAGCCGTGGAAAACTCATCGTAAAAGAGCTAGCTGATGGCATAAAAGAGCACTATAGTTACAATCAGAATGGATTATTAACACAAATACTCGATGGGCAATCGGTTTTAGGATGGGAATATAATAAAGTTGGTCGTTTAACGGCCGAGCACCAAAACTGGGCGACTATCCGCCATCGCTACGATGAAATCACCGGCTTACTCAATGGCACTAAACTGCCCGATGGGCAATGGTTAGAATATCATTACAATCAGGGTCAGCTACTGGGGATGACACTCGACCACCAGCCATTAGCCGCTTTTCGTTGGGATAAACAAGGGCGAGAGTATGAACGCCGTCAGGGTAATGGGCTGGTTAACCGTTACCAGTATGACCCGCTAGGGCAACTTATTGCCCATCAACGTTATCATGGTTATGATATCAGCACCCAGACCTCGCCAACGCCAATTTGGCAACAGCAGTATCACTATAATCCTAACGGACAGCTTGCCGAAATCACCGGACATCAGCCACGCCGTTACCGTTATGATAACGCCGGTCAATTACACACAGTGACTTATCCTGAGGTCAATCCCGAGCAGCATCATGCTGAAAAAGTCGAGCAGTTTGATTACGACCCAACGGGCAATAAAATCAGTGAAACCCAAGCGCTAGCCCCTATGCCTTTTCATGCCAATATCGCCAAAGGCAACCGATTAACCTTTTTTAGTGATAAACACTTTGAATATGACCGCTTTGGTAACCTAATTGCCGAAAAGCGCGGAAAAAACCACCGTCTGGTTACCCACTATGAGTACGACTGCCGGCATCGACTTATCAAAGTGATTAAACCGACGGGGCTTATCATCACTTATACTTATGATGCCTTTAACCGTCGTACCAGTAAAACGGTAGACGGCAAAACCACCGAATTTATCTGGCAAGGTAGTCGGCTTATTGCCGAGACCGATAACGATAAACACTGGCAAAGCTACCTTTACGAGCCAGACTCTTACCGCCCATTAGCCCTTGTGCACGGCAATGCGCAGCAAGACAATATCAAACTCTACTGGTACCAAAACGACCACCTCGGCACACCCATAGCCCTTACCGGCAGCTTAGGTGACACGCTCTATGAATGCCAGTATAATGCCTATGGTCAGATAATAAACGAAACCTACCATCAGGACGATATAGATTCCCTGCCGGATAATCCGTTACGGTTCCAAGGGCAATATTATGATGAGGAGACGGGGTTACATTACAACCTAAACCGTTATTACGACCCGTTTATTGGCAGATATATCACCCAAGACCCACTAGGTATACTGGGTGGGTTAAATAGTTATCAATATGCCGGTAGTGATCCGATAAATTGGATAGATCCGTTAGGATTGATTAAGGTTGAAAATAGTGGATTTGAAGGGGTTGCAGGAAAAGAAAAGATAGGTATTCCAACCACTACCGCTAAGGATCCATTAAGTCCTGTTCAGCAGTATGATGCATATGGTAATGAAATTGTGTATAGAACTATGTCGCAAGAACATTATGAGCAATTTTTAAATACAGGAAAAATGCCTCCAACAACAGAGACTTCCATTTCTCCAGTTTTAGGATATTCATCAAAATATAATGGAGTAACCGTAAAAATTGTGGTTAAACAAGGAACATTTTCTAAACTACAAGAAATAGGTATTGCAGCAAATTCTGCAGCAGCAAAAATGTTTCCTAATATGTCGATTAAAACTGGAAAATGGATGAAAACCAATACTCGTTTTAAAGTTGAAGGTGGGCAAATGACAACCCAACTTGGACAAGGTAGAGGTATAGAAATTTTTAATGAAAATATTGTTCATTTTGAAAAAGTAAAATAAAGGTAAAAATATGCTATTAAAATTAGAAAATTCAAAAGTACCAATGAAAATGGTGTACCTTCTTTCAGAAAAATTAAAAGTAAATCCAGAATATGCTTCTTTGACTCAAGCTTTAACACTTGATCATACAAAGCCTTACGTTGGATTAAATGGCACTAATGGTCTTTTTGGTACAAAGGAGTGGTGGAATAGTATTGAGCAAGGGAGAATCCCTTTATTATTTATTTCTGGAATAATAAAAAAAGCTTATGTAGCAGGACAAGATCCCTCAAATTTTAATAATACAGTTGATTTATTACTTGAAGATGGAACAATTCAATCTGTTGGTATTTATGCCAACAAAAAAAAAGATTCCAAGCTGTTTAAGATTGGCTATAGCGCAAGTATTGTATATGCGTTAGATGAGCTAAAACCTCAGGCAGCGCTAAATTTCGGACAAAAATATAATCAAATCGCTTTAGAAATGGCAGTTTCATTAGAGCCTGTAGAATAAGTTCCAATTTAGATTCAATTTAACATATCAAATCGGCAAGGCAAGCTTAATACTTAGCTTACTTTGCTAGATTTAAATCATTATTGTGTCAACTAACTATTTGCTATGATGTTATTAGCGTTAATATTATGATAAACCCAAACGTTTTTTGGTGGCAAATACTTTGAGTATAATTGCTTTGGTAACCTGATTGTGGAAAAACGTGGAAAAGGCCACAGTCTAATAAACTTATTGCCGAGACCGATAACGATAAACACTGGCAAAGCTACCTTTACGAGCCAGACTCTTACCGTCCCTTAGCCCTTCTTGTGCATGGTAATGCCCAACAAGATAACATCAAACTCTACTGGTATCAAAACGACCACCTCGGCACACCCATAGCCCTTACTGGCAGCTTGGGTGACACGCTCTACGAATGCCAGTATAATGCCTATGGGCAGATAATAAACGAAACCTACCATCAAGACGATTTCCATGCCCTGCCGGATAATCCGTTGAGGTTCCAAGGGCAATATTATGATGAGGAGACGGGGTTACATTACAACCTAAACCGTTATTACGACCCATTTACCGGCAGATATATCACCCAAGACCCACTAGGCATACTGGGTGGGTTAAATAGTTATCAATATGTCAATGGTGATCCGATAAATTGGATAGATCCGTTAGGGTTGATTAAGGTTGAAAATAATGGGTTTGAGGGAATAAATGCTGCCAATAATATTGGATCTTCTCTAAAATTAGGTGAAACGCAAGCAATTAACGGAGTAAGTGTCACAAGAGTTGGGCGGTGGATGTCTCTCCAAGAACTTGAGCAAATGCAAAGTACAGGGAAAGTTGTCCAAGGTGGAGGTGGACAAACCTTTATCTCTATTAATGGAGCCAATGATTTTAAAGGCGTAGCTGCAAATGGCTCAGTTTATGTAGAATTTGATGTCCCAACTAATAGTTTAATTCAAGGAGGTAAAGAAGGATGGTATAAATTGTTAGGTTCTGATGCAAAACTTTCACAAAAATACCTTTTAAATAAACAAGGTGGAACTCTGACACCAAATGTAAGTAACATTAGAATAGTCGACAAAAAATAGGAGGTATAAAATATGGATATAAATTATTTTAAAAAAGAATTAGCGCCTAGATTGAAAAATTATAAATTAACTTATAGTTCATATCCCAATGGGGATTTTGGTTCTATGGAACGAGTGGTCATAGAAGGAAATAATAAAATTGCTGGTATTGATTTTTGGTCGAAAGGTTGGTTAAATATTGATATTTATGATTTAATTTTAGATGATCAAATAATGAATATCTTGTTGGAACCATCTGAAATAAGGCAACAAAATAATGCTATTCTAAAATTTATAGAAATACTTTTAAATGAAAAATAAAATTGAAATTATTTATGGTGATATTACTAAAATCACAGTTGATGCTATTGTCAATGCAGCGAATAGTTCTCTATTAGGTGGAAGCGGTGTTGATGGTGCTATTCATCGTATAGGTGGTAAACAAATTTTAGAAGAATGTCAAAAGATACGATCTAAACAAGGCGGTTGTAAAGTTGGTAATGCTGTTATTACAACAGCAGGAAATTTACCTGCTGAATATGTAATTCATACAGTAGGGCCTCGTTGGAGTGGAGGAAATAATAATGAAGTTGAATTATTGAAGAACTGTTATTTAAATTGCTTTAAACTTGCTTATGAGAATAATGTAAAAACTATTTCTTTTCCTAATATAAGTACAGGAATTTATAAATTTCCCAAAGATAAAGCTGCTGAAATAGCATTGCAAATAGTTAAATCTAGTTTATTTAAATATCATAATTTAGAAAAAATAAATATTGTCTGCTATGAAGTTGATAACTATGAAATTTACTGTTCACTAATGCAATAATTTTTTTATGATAATGAGCATAAAATTACACTTCTGTTACAGTTGTATTTGAACTATATCGCAATTTCCACCCAATTGCTCTGATCAGTTTTAACCACTATAAAAATATCGGCATAAAAAGCAATCTGTTCAAACTAACGTCTTTTTGAAGTTATTCAGGGCAATTGTGGCTGGCAATACCAGTATAACGAGTATGGTGAACGCACGGAAGCGATAAGTCCAGAAGGTAAGATGACATGCTATAAATATAATCAAAATAGGCAAGATAATTGTATTCATTACCAGCATAATGCCTTAGGACAAATCACAAAAATCACCTACCCGAATAACACCACTCGTGAGTATCAATACAACGCTTATGGCAAAGTGACTTGGTTTAAAGATGAAGCGGGTAAAGTCACAGAATATGACTACGCTTCGCCATTACATTTAATGACCGAAAAGCGGCTGCCAGATGGCGAACGGCTGAAATTTCGTTATGATAATATCCATCTACAAATCAGTGAAATTGAAAATCAGAAAGGGGAACGTTACCGCTTCAGCTACACGCCAACGGGGCAATTGAGTGAAGAAATTGGTTTTGACGAGGTAAAAACCACTTATCATTACGATTTAAATGGCTATTTAATTGAAAAACACGAGTATGGTAACCAACATGATGAAAAACCGCTCATTACCCGCTACCAACGTGATAGCCGTGGAAAACTCATCGTAAAAGAGCTAGCTGATGGCATAAAAGAGCACTATAGTTACAATCAGAATGGATTATTAACACAAATACTCGATGGGCAATCGGTTTTAGGATGGGAATATAATAAAGTTGGTCGTTTAACGGCCGAGCACCAAAACTGGGCGACTATCCGCCATCGCTACGATGAAATCACCGGCTTACTCAATGGCACTAAACTGCCCGATGGGCAATGGTTAGAATATCATTACAATCAGGGTCAGCTACTGGGGATGACACTCGACCACCAGCCATTAGCCGCTTTTCGTTGGGATAAACAAGGGCGAGAGTATGAACGCCGTCAGGGTAATGGGCTGGTTAACCGTTACCAGTATGACCCGCTAGGGCAACTTATTGCCCATCAACGTTATCAT